>JAUYSA010000517.1 GCA_030696545.1 Hyphomonadaceae bacterium | reverse complement strand
CGCCGCGTACTAAACCCATGACGCTTCCCTCCCTCCCGGAAGGCTACCGCGCCGCCGTCTTCGGCGCCTCGGGCGGCATCGGCGCGGCGCTCGTCAACGCCCTCGCCTCCGACGACCGCTGCGCCCTCATCCATGCCGGCTCGCGCCGCAACCACCCCGCGGAAACCGCGCGCATAAGACCTTTCACCTTTGATCTGCAGGACGAGTGGTCGATCGAAGGCGCAGCCTCCCTCATCGCCGCCGACGATGGTGTCGATCTGGTCCTCGTCGCCACCGGACGTCTCCACGCACCCGGCCTCCAGCCTGAAAAATCCAACCGCTCGCTCGAAGCCGCAGCCCTGCACGAAGCCTTCGCGATCAACACGATCGGCCCCGCCCTCATCGCCAAACGCATGCTTCCCCTCCTGCCGCGCAACCGCCGCGCCATCTTCGGCGTGCTCTCGGCCCGCGTCGGTTCGATCTCCGACAACCGCCTCGGCGGCTGGCACAGCTACCGCGCCTCCAAGGCCGCGCTGAACATGCTGGTCTGCACCTTCGCCATCGAGCAGGCGCGCACGCATCCGCAGACCGTCTGCGTCGCCCTCCATCCCGGCACGGTCGACACTGGCCTGTCGAAGCCCTTCCAGTCTGGCGTCGCGACGGAAAAGCTCTTCACGCCCGCCCGCTCAGCCAATCACCTGCTCGCTGTCCTCGACACCCTGACCCCCGCCCAGTCCGGCCGCGTGTTCGCCTGGGACGGTCAGGAGATCACGCCGTAATCGCCTTATCGCACCCGCCTCCATCGACGGCGCCCGCTGCCTGCGCCATATGAGTTGAACCATGACAGAACGCACCAAGCCTCCCGCCGACGACCAGCCCGTCTCCGCCCGCATCCGCGCGCGCATCGTCAAGGCGAAGCGCCGCTTCAACGCCAACGACAATATCGCCGCCTTCATCGAGCCCGGCGAACTAGACGCGCTGCAACTCGAAGTCGAGCACAAGCTGAAGGCCGTCCTCGAAAGCCTCGTCATCAACACCGAGACCGACCACAACACGCACGAGACCGCCAAGCGCGTCGCCAAGATGTACATCCGCGAGGTCTTCCAGGGCCGCTATATCCCCGCCCCGCCCGTCACCGAATTCCCCAACGCCTCGATGCTGAACGAGCTGATGATCGTCGGCCCGATCACCGTGCGTAGCGCCTGCAGCCACCACCTCTGCCCCATCATGGGCCGCCTCTGGATCGGCCTCATGCCGAACGAACACTCGAACCTCATCGGCCTGTCGAAGTACTCGCGCCTCGCCGAATGGATCATGTCGCGCCCGCAGATTCAGGAAGAAGCCATCACGCAGATGGCCGAACTCCTGATCGACAAGGTCCGCCCCGATGGCCTCGCCGTCGTGATGGAAGCCGACCATTTCTGCATGCACTGGCGCGGCGTGCGCGATAACCAGACCAAGATGATCAACTCCGTCATGCGCGGCTCCTTCCTCAAGGACCCGAGCCTTCGCCGTGAATTCCTCTCGCTTCTCAACCTGAAGGCCTAAGCCATGCTCGTCCGCTGCCTTTACGCCAGCCGCGCCGCCGCCGACGCCAGCTCCGCCATCCTCGACGAAATCCTCGCCCAGTCGCGCCGCAACAATCCGGCGAGGGGCATCACCGGAATGCTCTGCGTTTCCGGCAATGTCTTCATCCAGGTGCTCGAAGGCGGTCGCGACGAAGTCTGCGATCTCTACCACGCCATCGTCCGGGACTCCCGCCACGAACACGTTCGCCTGCTGGCCTATGAAGAGATCACTGAACGCCGTTTCGGTAACTGGACGATGGGCCAGGTCAACCTCGCCAAGATCAACCCCTCGCTCCTGCTCAAATACTTCAAGCGCGCCGAACTCGACCCGTTCAACGCCTCGGGCGCCGCCACCATGTCCCTGCTGGGCGACCTCGTCTCTTCGGCCTCCATTGTGGGGCGCGGCGAGTAGCACACGGACGGCCGGGCGCCCGCCCGGCAGTCTGTGCGCAGCAGGCCTCGCCTACTTCTCCGCAACGCTCAAAGACAGCGCCTGAATCGCCGGCGGATTTGTCGGCGCCAGCAGCACCTCTCCCTCGATCGCGCCACGCTCGCACATCCAGACGAACTCGCCCGTCAGCGCGCCTGTCGCGTTGATCGGCGCATCGATGCTGCAGGTTCCCGCCGTCTCCTTGAGCCGCGCAAACTCGCGGCTCCAGTTCTCCGCCGAACGATCCATCAGGAAGTTCATCGCCAGCATCGTTCTGCCCGGCTCGATCTCGCCCGCGCGATACATCGCCCCTGCCGCCTGATACGCCGCCGCCAGCGGCGCACTCACGCCCAGCGTACGGCCAGTCAGCACGCCCGCCCTGTGCAGCTCCAGCGCAGCCTTCCGGTTGATCGGCGATGTCGGTGCGTAGGTCCGGCTCGCGAACACAAAAAGCCCAACGCCCTGATCCGGCAGCAGCATCACATTCGACCCATAGCCCGGATACCCGCCGCTATGGCCCAGCGTGAATCCGAGATCGCAATCGCGCCCCGCATTCATGCCCATGCCATAGGTGTTCGCATACCGGCACGGCGCGCCGCCATCCAGCGCCGCCCGCTCCACATTCATCGGAAAGTTCAGCCCCTGCGCCAGCTCGCGCACGGAAGATCGCCGCACTGGCCCCGTCTCCGCGCCATCACGCGCCGGCCACGCATCCAGCAGAAAGGCCACCCACTTCGCATAGTCGTTCGCGCTGGTGACAACGCCGCCCATCGCTCCAAACACGCCATGCGGCATGGCCGGCTCCAGCGCCCACGCGTCATTTTCCCAGCGATAGCCACGCGCCAGCCGCGCCGGATCTACATCGCGCACTTCGTAAGTCGTCGCGTTCATGCCGAGCGGCTTCATGATCTCCGCGCTGATGTACTGATCGTAAGGCCGCCCGGAAACATTGGTGATGATCCGGCCCAGCGTCGCATAGCCAAAGTTCGAATATTCAAAAGCCGTCTGCGGCGCACGCGTGAACGGCACGCCCGCACGCAACATCGCGGTAAACTCCGCCTCCGACAGCGGCTGCTGGCGATCCCCCCACGGATCATCCGTCACCATCCCGCCAACATGGCTCAGCAGGTCACGCACACGTATGCGCGGCGAATCCGTCGTCGGATAAACCCACCCCTTCATCTCCGGCACATAAGTCTCGGCCAGCGCATCCAGCGACAGCTTTCCATCATCGCGCAGCTTCAGGATCGCCAGCGCCGTGAACGCCTTGCTCATCGAGGCAATGCGAAACAGCGTCTCTGCATTCACCGGCGCCCGCGTCTCCACATCCTGCACGCCAGACGCGCCCAGATGCACCACCCGCCCATCCCGCACGACGCCCCACACCAGCCCCGGAATATGCTCATCCGCCTGGAACGTCCGGAAATGCCCATCGATCGCCGGAAACGCCTGCTCGATCGTCACGGGCGCAGACGGCGCCACCTGCGCGCACCCACAACCCGCAACGCTGACCAGCATAGCCGCAGCCAACACCCGCAAACGCCGCATCAAAGACTCCCAGCCAGCCTGCGCCAACTGTGATGCTCGCCCACCCCGATTGCAAGCAACAGCGCCTACCCTCGCAGGCACCACTCCAGGATTGCCTTCTGCGCGTGCAGGCGGTTCTCGGCTTCGTCGAACACCAGCGACTGCGGGCCGTCGATGACATCGCCATCGACTTCCTCGCCGCGATGCGCCGGCAGGCAGTGCAGGAACTTCGCCCCGCCATTCGCCGCCCGCATCAGCTCGCCGCTCACCTTGTAACCGCCGAGATCAGCCAGCCGCTTGTCAGCGTCGAGATCGCCCATCGACACGAACGTATCCGCGACCACCACATCGGCGCCCGCCACCGCCTGCATCGGATCGCGGAACAGGTCGATCCGCCCCTGCTCGGCGCGCGCGCGCTCAACATCCTTCATGTCGGCATCGTATCCGGCCGGCGTCGCGACGCTCAGCGAGAACCCGAATTTCGGCGCCGCATGGATGAACGTATTGGCCATGTTGTTGCCATCGCCCACCCACGCAATCCGCGAGCCCTTGAGCACAAGCCCCGCCTCTTCCAGCGTCTGCAGGTCGGCCATGATCTGGCAGGGATGCGACTTCTCCGTCAGCCCGTTGATCACCGGCACCGACGCAAACTTCGCGAACGCTTCCACATCCGCATGGCGGTTCGCGCGCATCATCACCGCATCAACATAGCGCGACATCACCCGCGCCGTATCCTCGATGCTCTCGCCCCTGCTGATCTGCGAATCCGTCGCCGTCAGGATCAGCGACGTGCCGCCCAGCTGCCGTATCGCCATGTCGAAACTCACGCGCGTCCGCGTCGAGTTCTTCTCGAAGATCATCGCCAGCGTATGCCCGGCCAGCGGCGCATCCTTGTCCGCCGTGCCTTTCGGCAAGCCCTTGCGCGCCGCTTTCCGCGACTTGGCGTTGTCGAGGATCGACCTCAGCTCTCCGGACGAGATCGGCCAGAGATCAAGAAAATGGTTCATCAGCTCGACCCTTACGAACCGGCGGCCGTCATCATCGTTGCGAACTGCTGGTCGATGATGTCGAGCGCTTCACGCACATCATCCTCGGTCACGATCAGCGGCGGCGCGAGGCGCAGCGTGTTGTTGCCCGCCGTCCCCACCAGCAGCCCGCGATCGCTCAGCTTGCTCCGCAACGGCAGCGGATCATCCCGCATCTTCAGCCCGCGCAGCAGCCCGCGCCCGGTGATATCGAGCACCAGTTCCGGATAGCGCCCCTTCAGGCTCTCCATCCCCTGCTGCATCGTGCCGGCCACGCGGCGCACCTGCTCCAGGAAACCCTCGCCCGTCACAACATCGAGCACCGCACTGCCAACAGCCATCGCCAGCGGCCCGCCGCCAAACGTCGTGCCATGCACGCCCTTGGCCATGCCAGACGCTGCCTTCTCGCTCGACAGGATCATCCCCATCGGAAAGCCCCCGCCAATGCCCTTGGCCGCCGCCAGCAGATCAGGCTCCGCGCCCGCCACCCACTGGTGATGGAACAGCTTGCCCGTACGCCCCGCGCCGCACTGGATCTCGTCATAGATCAGCAGCACGCCTTGTTCATCGCACAGCTTGCGCAGACCCTGCAGGCACTGCTCGGGAACTTCCCGCACGCCGCCTTCGCCCTGCACCGGCTCGATCAGCACAGCCGCCAAGTCCGGCTCCTTGATCGCCAGCTTCAGCGCATCATGATCGCCGAACGGAATCGACCGGAAGCCCTGCAGGCGCGGACCAAAGCCCTCGCGATATTTCTCCTGCGCGCCTGCACTGATCCCGCCCAGCGTCCGCCCGTGAAACGATCCCTCGAACGAGAGAATGCCGATGCGCTCCGGCGCGCCCTTCGCCCAGTGATAGCGCCGCGCAATCTTGATGCAGCCCTCGATCGATTCCGCGCCCGAGTTCGTGAAGAAAGCAAAGTCCGCAAACGTCAGATCGACATAGCGCTGCGCCAGCCGCTCCTGCCCCGGCACGCGGAACATGTTCGACGTATGCCACAGCTTGTTCGCCTGCTCGCCCAGCGCCTTCACCAGCGCCGGATGGCAATGCCCCAGCGCGTTGACGGCGATGCCTGCGATGAAATCGAGGTAGGGCTTCCCCTTGTCGTCATACATGCGCACGCCCTCGCCTCGCTCGAAGACGACCGGGCTGGGGCCGTAAACGGGAAGCACTGCGTTCGACATGGGGGCATCTCCTTATGACGCCGGTGGAAAAGCTCTGAAA
Organism: Hyphomonadaceae bacterium; assembly: GCA_030696545.1. Classification (GTDB taxonomy): domain Bacteria; phylum Pseudomonadota; class Alphaproteobacteria; order Caulobacterales; family Hyphomonadaceae; genus UBA7672. The sequence continues at coordinate 1,692 of JAUYSA010000517.1, read as the reverse complement.
AAACCTCTTTTCAGGGGCGAATTGGAAAGCGCGGAGCAATAAGCCCCGCCCTTTCCGTGTCAATGGAATATCTAGCCACGCTACCCAGCATAAACTCGAACCGACCGAACCCCGGCATCAGTAAGTTGCCAAACTCCACGAGCCGCCCTTCGGACTAGAAGGCCTCGTTTGACTAGGTTTTTGCGCGCCCATTGCACGTTGTTGTGCCACTTGGGTGTTTCAGGTCCCGTTCCGGAATACTCGCGCCGAGTGATTGATCGATGATCGGGAGGCAACCCAAATTGATCCGCCAAGGGATCGTACGTGATGGCGCAATGAACGCTGTGTGACGGTCCTCCAAAGTCATAGATGAACCGAGCTAATGCGTCGGCAAGCGTATTCTCTTGTGGCCAAAGCCACTCGTTCCGTAACGACATTTCAATCTCCAATGCCCCTCGCATTGAGATTGGCGGGCTCGCTTAATCGACAACGACCAAAACGCGGTTTTCTGGCTGACTCGATTACTTTTTTAAGGCGCAGATTTTGGGGACTCTGAAACCGACAAGACTCGCCAACCAAGACTCTTGGCCGCCAGACTCGTTCGTAAAGACTCTAAGCCTTCAGCTTGTACCCGGTCTTCAGCAGCCGCCAGCACACGACGCACAGCGCCAGCGTGATCGCCAGCGACATCAGCCCGCCAAACCACAGGTCGCCCTCGGCGTGCCCCGTGAAGCCATAGCGGAAGCCATCGATCATCTGGAAGAACGGATTGAAATGGCTGATCGTCACGAACGGCTCAGGCAGCCGTCCGATCGGATAGAACGTGCCCGACAGCATGGTCAGCGGCATGATGATGAAGTTCTGCACCGCCGCCATGTGATCGAACTTGTCTGCCCAGATCCCGCCGATCAGGCCAACCGCACCCATGAACAGCGAAGCGATCACCGAGAAGTAGATCACCGCAAACAGGTTCGCGATCTGGAACGGCGTAATCTGCATGATCCACACGGCCGCATACGTCACGATCCCCACCAGCAGCCCGCGCGTCACCGCGCCCGACAGGAACCCCACCGTCAGCTCCATCGGCGACAGCGGCGGCATGAGAAAGTCGACCGAATTGCCCTGCACCTTCGCGATGATCAGCGACGATGACGTATTTGCAAAAGCGTTGTTGAGGATCGCCATCATCACGACGCCCGGCGCCAGGAATGTCTCGAACGACACCCCGCCCACGCTCGCCGCCGAGCCCTGCCCGAACGCCAGCTTGAAAACGAACAGCATCAGCAGGGATGAAACCACAGGCGCAAACAGCGTCTGCATCCCCACTTTCCAGAACCGCCGCGTCTCGCGCAGGCACAGCGTCCAAAGCCCGAGCCAGTTCACCGCCCCATACTGCCGCGGCTGCAAAAGCCCCGGCCCGGCTGCATCCATGGCAGGTCGCGTCACTGTCTGATCCATGTCCGCGTTCTATGCCCCTGAGCCGCCAGCACCAGAGAAATGTTATCGCGAACCCAAAGGCGCAAGGCCCCGCCCTTTTCCTGACCTGCCGGTGGGGGACCGCCCCCATCGGCTGAGCCCGCCCCCTCCGTCTCGATGCTACGCATCGATCCACCTCCCCCAGTCTTCGACTGGTGGAGGCAATGCACCGTTTTCTTGCCTCCCTCAGTGCGAAGCACTGGGGGAGGTGGATCGCCGCGTCTTCGCGGCGAGACG
>JAUYSA010000356.1 GCA_030696545.1 Hyphomonadaceae bacterium | reverse complement strand
GCTGCATCCGCATCGGGCGACTCTTCATCCTCTTCAGGATCGAGCGTCTTGCGCCAGTCCCACTCGGCTTCGTAAATCGCGCGGAAGCTGGCATCGGCAACGGATTCCGCCGGGCTTCCATCTAGCGTTGCGCACGCTGCCGCCATGCCGAAAGCAATACCCACCAGAATGCGCTTCATGAAGAATCCCGACTTCCGATCGCGGAAGCCTAGCCGGGATCAGGTCACGTGGGAAACCCGGGTCAGACCGACCAGAGCAGCTCGCCGGATTCGCGCAGGGCCTGCGACGCGGTTGTGATCCGCGCAACCGAAGATGGCGCACGGGCGAGCGTGTCTTCCGCGAAGAACGACGCAAGCGCCAGCGATCGGCTTGTCTCCCGATCCTGCTTGCCATGCTCGGCCAGCGCAGCGCGGGTGAGGTAGTGGCCGCCGGCCACGTCGCCCGCGAGGTGCAGATACGCCGTGGCGCCCGACAGCGCCGTTTCGCGCGTAGCTTCCATGGCGGTAATCATCCACTCCGTCGCTTCTTCCAGCGCGTCGGTGGCGACCATAAGCCGGTCTGCAATGGCGACGAATTTCGGCTGGTTGGTGCCGCGGGCATCGCGCGCGGTCTGGCGGATGTCCACCAGCATTGCCTTCATCGCGGCGCCGCCATCCATCGACAGCTTGCGGCCGACGAGGTCGATCGACTGGATGCCGTTGGTGCCTTCATAGATCGGGAGGATGCGCGCATCGAGATAGAGCTGCGCCGCGGCGGTTTCCGACATGAAACCCATGCCGCCGTGAATCTGGACGCCGTTGTTCGTCGCATCAACCGCGCGGTCGGTTGACCAGGCCTTGGCCAGCGGCGTCAGCAGGTCCTCGCGCATTTTCGCGGCCTTGCGCGTTACAGCATCGGGGTGATGTTCAGCCAGCTCGGCCGCCGCGCCGCACGCATAGCAGATGGCCCGGGAAGCCTGCACGTTCGCGGCCATGGTAGCGATCGAGCGCTGGATATCCGGATGGAGGATGATCGGGGCGGAGCCTTCCGTGCCCGGCGCTGAGCCCTGCTTGCGGTCATTGGCATAGCCGACGGCGACCTGCAGCGCGGCTTCGGCAACGCCGACGCCTTCGAGGCCGACATTGAGGCGCGCCGAGTTCATCATCGTGAACATGGCTGCGAGGCCCTTGTTGGGTTGGCCAACCAGCCAGCCCTTCGCAGCGGAATATTCCATCACGCATGTGGGCGATCCATGGATGCCCATCTTGTGCTCGAGACCGATGCATTTGAACGTGTTGCGATCGCCCAGCGACCCATCCGGATTCACGAAGAATTTCGGCACGACGAACAGCGAAATGCCCTTCGATCCGGCAGGGGCATCTGGCAGGCGGGCAAGCACGAGCTGGACGATATTGTCCGTCATGTCGTGGTCGCCCCAGGTGATGTAAATCTTCTGGCCCGAGATCGCATACGACCCGTCGCCATTCGGGACGGCTTTCGACTTCAGCGCGCCGACGTCCGATCCGGCCTGCGGTTCGGTGAGGTTCATCGCGCCGGTCCATTCGCCGGAGATCAGCTTGGGCAGGTACATCTGCTTCTGCTCATCCGTGCCATGGGCAAGAATGGCCTCGATCGCGCCCATGCTGAGCAGGGGGCAGAGGCCAAAAGCCATGTTCGAGCCATGGATCATTTCCATTACCGCCAGCGCCAGCGGCTTGGGCAGGCCCTGTCCGCCGAACTCTTCCGGGAAGGACAGGCTCATCCAGCCGCCTTCGCGATATTGGGCGTAGGCACCAGCAAAGCCCGGCGTGGCGATCACGCCGTTATCGGTCAGCTTCGCGCCCTGCTTGTGGCCGATCGAGTTGAGCGGGGCCAGAACGTCCCGCGCCAGCTTGTTGGCCTCCTCCAGGATGGGAGAAACCAGATCCGGGTCAAAATTGGGGAAAGCGCCCGTTGCAGCTATTTCATCGAGACGCCCGATATGCGCGAGCGTGTGGGCAATCTGGGGAAGGGGAGCGTTGTACGACATACTCGCTTGTTAGCGCGGCAAATGCCGCCCTGTCATCTCTCCAACGAGATGTGATGTTGCGTGAGCCCCTCAGCGCATGAGGTTATAGGACTTGCCATCCACCGTTATGCCGAGAGCTTTCCACTCGTTAACCTTTTGGGTGTGCGGTTGGGCATCAACCGTCACGGTTTTGCCCGAGGTGAGGGCGTCCTTGGTCAGCCCCCGGTCCACCATCCGCTGCAAGGGCGAAAGCCAGACTTCGAGCTTCTTGCCCCCGCTGTTGACCCACAGGACAGCGTGAGGCTGTTCCCATTTCAGCTCGGCAATGGTTCCGGTGACGTTCTGCTGCTTGCCGGCGTCATAGGATTCCCAGCCATGGTGGGCCCAGGCAGCGCCTGCAATTCCGGCAGTGGACAGGGTTGCCGCAACAATGGCGGCGAGCGCGAGACGCATGGCTTCTTCCTCCTTGCGTGATGTCCTCGAAAGATAGCACGGATTGCGTTCCGGGCGACGGTTCAGCCCTCCGCAAACCGTTCAAGTTCGCGATATCAGCCGATCGAGCGCGCGCATGATGCGGTACTCGTCACGGGTGAGGTTATCGACGACCGCGCCAAGCCGGCTCCGCGGTATCGACGCAATCTGTTCGATGCGCACGGCCAGTTCCTGCCCCTTCACGCTGACCACCGGGTTCACTTCCGCGATCGGCGGCAGGGATTTCAGCGGAACGAGGGGGATCACCACGACGGTCTTGATGTCGTCGAGCAGTTCGGCCTGCATTTCGAGAACCAGCGAAACGCCGCGCGCCTGGCTCAGCTTCCTGACGTCAAGCCGCGCCATGGTCAGATCGTTCCGAACTGTTCGGCCAGCGTGCCGTGCTTCTCGATCCAGATGTTGTAGGCGTCGATGGCTTCACGATTACTCTCGGCCCAGGCCTTCGCCTCGGCCTCCTTCAGCGCTTTTTCGGCGCCAGCGCGGGCGATGTCAGCAGCATCAATGCCGCTCTCGCGCAGAAGCTTTTCCCGTTCTGGAGAGAAGGGAAGGGTGATTGTCAGCCCGGAGGAGGCATCGAACGCCGCAGCATCCTCACGGAGGCCGCGCCGGGCGCCTCGTGTCTCCGTTAAACCGAGCAGAGATGCAGCGGAAACCTCGCCACGCGTGAAGGCTTCGATGCGGCGGGCGAGGTCCGGCGATGGTTCTGTTGTGCCGCGCTCGATCTTGGATAGGTGCGGACGTGAACTGCCGATGGCGTCTGCCATCTGGTCCTGCGTCACACCGTGTTGCTTACGCCATTGGACAATGTTCATGACGAGAACATATGTGCAGGCAGCGAACTTTGCAACGATCGGCTCATCGGCTTTTGCCGGTATTCCGGGCAGGCGCCCGGCGCTCCCCCTTTGCGCCGTCCTGGCTTACTTCGGTCCGATCATCTTCTCCGGGCGCACCAGCTTCGTGAATTCGGCGTCCGTCAGATAGCCGCCGCCCACGGCTTCTTCGCGCAAGGTGGTGCCGTTCTTGTGCGCCGTCTTCGCGATCTTGGCGCAGGCGTCGTAGCCGAGGCGCTCGTTCAGGGCTGTCACCAGCATCAGCGAGTTCTCGACGCCCTTGGCGATGTTGTCGATGCGCGGTTCGATGCCGACCACGCAGT
>JAUYSA010000312.1 GCA_030696545.1 Hyphomonadaceae bacterium | reverse complement strand
GCTGCGCGTCCTCTCCGCCGCGGCGCTCGTCGCGGCTTCCGTCCTGACCTTCTACCAGTTCCAGCATCCGGGCGCGGCTGATGGCATTACGGCCTTCGCAAGCCCGATGGCGCCGGACGGCCTCTACCGCGTCACCATGTTCACGCTGTTCGCGAAGGGCGTAACGTATGCACTCGCCGCGCTCGCTCTGTTCATGTCAGGCGGCTTCCTCAAGACGGCACAGATGGAGCGGTATGAATATCCGCTTCTGATCGTGTTTGGTTCGCTCGGCGCGGGCATGATGCTGTCGGCCAACGATCTGATGACGCTCTATGTCGGCATCGAGACACTGAGCCTGTCATCCTACGTGCTCGCCGCTTTCCGGCGCGACAGCCTCAAATCGGCAGAAGCCGGCCTGAAATACTTCGTGCTCGGCGCACTGGCGTCCGGTCTGCTGCTCTATGGCTCATCGCTGATCTACGGCTTCACCGGCGGCACGGGCTATTCTGTCATCGCCGCAGCGCCGACCTCGGTTGGCTTGATCTTCGGTCTGGTCTTCCTGATCTGCGGCCTGGCGTTCAAGGCGTCGGCCGCGCCATTCCACATCTGGACGCCCGACGTTTACGAAGGCGCTCCCGCGCCGGTCGTCGCTTTCTTCTCGACGGCGCCGAAGATCGCGGCCGTGGCGCTGCTGGCGCATGTGTTGTTCGTGGCGTTCGGCCCGCATCAGGAATCCTGGCAGCAGATCATCGCCATCATCGCGGCGCTCTCCATGCTGATCGGCGCCTTTGGCGCGCTGATGCAGAACAGCATCAAGCGTATCCTCGCTTATTCCTCGATTTCCAACGTGGGCTTCGCGTTGATCGGCATCGCTGCGGGCGCGAAAGATGGCGCTGCTGCGGTGCTTGTGTACATGGCGCTCTACGTCGTCGCGACGCTCGGCATCTTCGCGGGCGTGCTCGCGCTCCGGCGCGGCGGCAAGGCTATCGATCAGATTTCGGATCTGAACGGCCTTGTGAAGCACAAGCCTGGCATGGCGCTCGGTTTGCTCATCCTGATCTTCTCGGTCGCTGGCATTCCGCCGGCCGCCGGCTTCTGGGGCAAGCTGCAAGTGTTTTCGGCTGGTCTTCAGGCCGACATGCTCTGGCTGGTTCTTGTCGGCGCGCTCGCGAGCGTGGTTTCGCTCGGCTACTACCTGCGTCTTGTGTGGGCGATGTTCATCAAGCCGCCGGGCGATGTGCTCGACCGGACGGACACAAGCGTCGGCGCCGTTGTCTTCGCCACCAGCATCCTGATCTTCCCGATCCTCACCATCTTTATTCAGATGCTGCTGGAAACCGCCGCCCGCGCGTCAGGCGGCTGAGGCGGATGGGGCTCGAAACATTCTCGAGCAGCTGGCCGGTCATACGGTTCGACGAGATCGATTCAACGAACGAGGAAGCGCGCCGCCGCGCGTCTGCCGGTGATCTCGGCCCGTGCTGGCTGGTAACAGCCGCGCAGACTGCAGGGCGGGGCAGGCTTGGCCGGCAATGGTCGTCGCCGCGCGGAAATCTTTATGTCACGGTCCTTCTGCCTTTCCCCGGCTCCTTGCAGGAAGCCGCGCTGGCCTGCTTTTCCGCCGGCCTTGCCGTCACGGATGCGGCCAGGGCTCTCGGTGTCGACGCCACGCAACTGAAGCTGAAATGGCCTAACGATGTGCTGGTCGGCTCGGCAAAGCTGGCCGGCATCCTGATCGAAACGGGCACGCTTCACGGCAAGCTATGGATGGCTGCCGGCTTTGGCGTGAACGTCGAAGTGGCGCCCGAGCGGGCTGACCGCGTCACCACCTGCCTCACCGCTCAGCCGGGCGGGGCGACCGCGACCGCCCCCCGGCTGCTCGCCATGCTCGATATCTCATTCCGGGCGAGGCTGTTTCAGCTGCTGGGCGAGGGTTTCGGCTCAACCCGCGAGGCATGGCTCGCCCAGGCGGCCGGAATGGGCGCCCGGATCGAACTGACGCCTGCCTCTGGCCGCATCGAGGGCATCATGGCCGGACTGGCCGAGGATGGGGCTCTCATAGTGCGTCTGGACGATGGGTCTGAAACCCATGTTCGGGCAGGCGAAATCTCGGTATTGGGTTAGTCCCCGAGTTCATGGAGCGGCGGATGCTGCTGGCGATCGACACAGGCAACACGAACACGCTGTTTGCGGTTCACGACGGTCAGGAATGGCGCGCCCAGTGGCGCTCCGCTACCGACATGACCAAGACCGCTGACGATTACGCCGTTTGGCTCTCAACCCTCATGGAACTGAGCGGGCTCAAGCTGTCGCAGATCGACGACTGCATCATATCAACCGTTGTGCCCCAGTCGCTGTTCAACCAGCGGAACCTCGCCCGCCGCTATCTGAACGTTGAGCCGTTCGTCGTCGGCGAAAACGTGGAACTCGGCGTGAAGGTCAATATCCCCAAGCCCAGCGAGGTTGGCGCCGATCGTCTCGTCAACGCCGTGGGTGCTCACGGCTCCTTTCCCGGAATGCCCAAGATCGTCATCGACAGCGGCACGGCCACAACCTTCGACATCGTCGGCGCCGATGGATCGTTTGAAGGCGGCATCATCGCCCCCGGCATCAACCTCTCGATGAAGGCATTGCACGAGGCTGCGGCCAAACTGCCGCGGGTCGCGATCCAGCGGCCGGAGCGGGTAATCGGCAAGGATACGGTTACAGCCATGCAATCCGGGGTGTTCTGGGGCTATATCGACCTGATCGACGGGCTGGTCGAACGCATCAAGACCGAGTACGGCCACCCCATGACAGTCATCGCCACCGGCGGCGTCGCCTCACTCTTCGAAGGCGCGGCCCGCAACATCGACCATTTCGACAGCGACATCACCATCAAGGGATTGCGCATCCTCTACGACCGCAACGTCGCCAACGCGGCCAAAGAGCTGAAATGAAGGACGCCGAACTCATATTCGCTCCCCTCGGCGGCTGCCGCGAGATCGGGATGAACCTGAACGCGTACGGCTATGGCCCGCCGGACGATCGCCGGTGGATCGTCGTCGATGTCGGCGTCACCTTCGGCGATGACTCGACCCCCGGCGTCGATCTCATCTTGCC
>JAUYSA010000300.1 GCA_030696545.1 Hyphomonadaceae bacterium | reverse complement strand
TCGAGGCGGCGAGGAACTCCACCGGGTGGTTCGCCTTGAGCCAGGCGGTTTGATAGGTGAGCAGCGCGTAAGGCGCGGAGTGGGATTTGTTGAAGCCGTAGTCAGCGAATTTTGCGCAGGCTTCGAACGTCATGTCGGCGTCAGCCTTGGTGACGCCCTTCTCTTCAGCGCCTTGCATGAAGCGCACGCGCTGCTTGTCCATTTCCGCGCGGATCTTCTTACCCATGGCGCGGCGAAGCATGTCGGCCTCGCCGAACGAGTAGCCTGCCATATCCCGGGCGATCTGCATCACCTGTTCCTGATAGGTGATGATGCCGAAGGTCGGCTCGAGGATGGGCTTGAGCCATGGCGTCAGTGCGTCGCTGTAGTAGGTCGTTTGCTCCAGACCCTTCTTGCGGTTGCAATAGGTGGGGATGTTGGCCATCGGACCGGGACGATAGAGCGCGACGAGAACGATGAGATCCTCGAACCTGTCGGGGATCATGTCGACGAGAGCGCGGCGCATGCCCTGGCTTTCAACCTGGAACACGCCGACGACGTCGCCCTTCTGGAGCATTTCGTAGGTCTTCGCATCGTCAAGCGGCAGGCGGGCGAGATCGACCGTGACGCCCTTGTCCGCAATCATCTTGATAGCGCGGTCGATGACGGTGAGCGTCTTGAGGCCGAGGAAGTCGAACTTCACGAGGCCTGCGGCCTCGGCCCATTTCATGTTGAACTGGCTGGCGGGAATTTCCGACTTCGGATCGCGGTAGAGGCCGACGAGTTCGACCAGCGGCCGGTCTCCGATGACGATGCCGGCGGCGTGGGTGGAGGCGTTGCGGTAGAGACCTTCGAGCTGCTGGGCGGTTTCGAACAGGGCGGCGACGGTTTCGTCTTCCTCGATGGCTTCTTCGAGCTTGGGCTCCATCTCAAGCGATTCCGCGAGCGTTGGAGGCTTGGCGGGATTGAAGGGCACGAGCTTGGCCAGCTTGTCGACCTGGTGGAAGGGAAGCTGCATCACGCGGCCAACGTCGCGCAGCACGGCGCGGGCCTGGAGCGTGCCGAAGGTGATGATCTGGGCGACGCGATCCTTGCCGTATTTTTCGCGCACGTATTCGATGACTTCCCCGCGGCGTTCCTGGCAGAAGTCGACGTCGAAGTCGGGCATCGAGACGCGTTCGGGGTTGAGGAAGCGCTCGAACAGCAGGCCGAAGCGGATGGGATCGAGATCTGTGATGGTGAGGCACCAGGCGACGACGGAGCCTGCGCCCGAGCCCCTGCCCGGCCCGACCGGGATGTCGTGAGCCTTCGCCCATTTGATGAAGTCCGACACGATGAGGAAGTAGCCGGGGAAGCCCATGCGCTCGATGATGCCGAGTTCGTAGGCGAGGCGTTCCTCGTAAACGCTGAGTTCGGCGGCGGGCTGGACGATCTTCAGCCGTTCCTTAAGGCCGGCTTTCGCCTGGGCTGCGAGTTCGGCCGCTTCGTCGCGGCCGCGGCCGGTGTTGAAGGGCGGGAGGATCGGCTTGTGTTTTTTCGGGCGGTAGGAGCAGCGCTGGGCGATCTCGACCGTGGATGCGAGGGCTTCGGGCAGGTCGGAGAAGGCAGCGATCATCTCGGCGGGGGATTTGAGATACTGTTGCGGTGATGCGCGCGGGCGATCAGCCTGGCTGACATAGGCGGAGTTGGCGATGCACATCAGGACGTCGTGGACCTGATGCTGCGCGGGCTTTTCGAAGCGGGCGTCATTGGTGGCGACGAGCGGGAGATTGAGTTCGTAGGCGAGATCGATGAGCGGGCCTTCGGCGGCGCCCTCCTCGGGCAGGCCGTGGCGCTGGAGTTCGATGTAGAGGCGGTTCGGGAAGGCGGCGGCGAGTTCGGCGAGACGGGCGCGGACTTCGTCAATGCGGCCGGTGGCGGCGCGGCGGTTGAGCAGGCCGCCATGGCCGCCGGTGAGGCAGATCAGGCCTTCTGCGTGGGCGAGAATGTCAGCGATCCTGACGCGCTTGTCGTCGCCGGCGGGGGTGAGGAACGCCATGGAGGAGAGTTCCATGAGGTTGCGGTAGCCGGCCTCGGTCTGGGCGATCAGGGCGAGCGTGCCGACCTCGCCTGTCACGCCTGGTTCCACCACGTCGATGGTCAGGCCGGTGATGGACTGGACGCCGGCGTCGCTGAGCGCTTCGGCGAGTTCGAGGGCGGCGAAGAGGTTGTCATCGGTGACGCCGACAGCGGGGGCGCCGGTGGTTGAGGCCCATTTCGCGAGATCCTTGGGACGGATCATGCTCTGCAGCAGCGACAGCGCTGTGCGGACACGAAGGTGGATGAACTGGGGCTGTTCCGCCGTCATTATTCGATCCCTGCCGGGACGATCCTAGACCGAGTCGCCTGTTGCCTTGGGAGCGGGGGCGAGCTGGCCGTCATGCAGCGTGAGAACGCGATCCATGAAGGTCGTCAGTTCCACGTTATGGGTTGCGACGAGCACCGCCACCCCTTCCTGCCGCGCGATGTCGAAAAGGTTCTGGAAAACTACCCGCGATGTATTGGGATCGAGGTTTCCTGTGGGCTCGTCGGCGATCAGGACCTTCGGCTTGTTGGCCAGCGAGCGGGCGATTGCAACGCGCTGCTGCTCGCCGCCGGAGAGCTGGCCGGGGCGGTGATGATCGCGCTCGTTCAGGCCCATCTGGCGCAGGAGTTCCGTACCCCTGATGCGCGCCTTCGAGCGCGACATGCCGTTTATCATCAGCGGCGCGGCGACGTTGTCGACGGCGTTGAGTTCGGGCAGCAGGTGGTGGAATTGATAGACGAAGCCGATCGACAGACGGCGCACGACTGTACGGTCGCGGTCACTCATCTTCAGGGCGTCCTTGCCATCGAAGAAGACTTCCCCGGAGTCGGGTTGCTCAAGCAGGCCCGCAACGTGAAGCAGCGTCGATTTGCCGGAGCCAGACGGACCAATGAGGCCGGTCATCTCGCCGGGGTGTAGGTCGAGATCGACGCCCCGCAGCACATTGAGCACACGGTCGCCGGACTTGTAGTGCCGCGAGACGCCCTTGAGCGAAAGCACGGGAGAGCCAGCAGGAGGCACCGAGGTTTCCATTATTCGAACCTCAGCGCTTCAACGGGGTTGAGGCGCGCCGCCCACATGGACGGGATGATCGACATGAACAACGTCACGAGGAATGCAGCGCCGCCGACTGAAGCGACCTCGCCCCATTCCAGTTTCGCAGGCAAGGCGTCGAGCTGGTAGATGTCCGGCGGGAACAGGCAGAAGCCCAGCAGGTTTTCGAAGAAGTGCTGGATATCCCCGATGAAAATCGAGATCAGCGAGCCCAGCAGGACACCCGTACCGACACCTGCCATGCCCAAGACAGTGCCGGTCATCATGAATATGCGGACAACGCCGCCGCGCGTGGCGCCGATCGTTCGCAGAATGGCGATGTCGCGCGCCTTGTTCTTCACCAGCATAAGCACGCCAGTGATGATGTTCAGCGCGGTAATGATGACCACAATGAAGAGAATCAGCCGCATCACGTTGCGCTCGACGACGAGCGCCGTGACGAAGGTGCTGTTGCGCTGGATCCAGCTTTGCATGCGGTAGGGCTTTTCCTGCTCAAGCTGGCGCACGAAATCATCGGCGGCGTCCGGAGTGGTCAGGCGCAGGGCGACGATCGGGTAGCCTTCGTCATACCCAAAAAGGTTCTTCGAGGACTCGATCGGAAGAAACACAACCAGGCGATCATAGCGTTCGTTGCCGACATGGTAGAGGGCGGAAACCGTGTAGGTCCGCGTACGTGGCGACGTGCCAAAAGCCGTGCGAGCCCCGTTGGGCTGCATGATCGTAACCTTGTCGCCAACGCCTACGCCAAGCGCGTAAGCGAACGCATCGCCGATCACGATATCCGGCGACAACGCGCCCTGATCTCCAAAGCGCTCCAGAGAGCCTGCGCCTGACGGGGGGGCGAAGACTGCCGAGCAGCGGTTCTTGGGCGCCTCTGTCTGTATTGGCGCAGCACTTCCGGCGACGCTGGCGGCAATCATCTTGTTGGCGCGTATGTCTTCCGGGCGAACTCCGCGAACCTGGATGCCTTCGCTGCGGCCATACGCGGATGCCAAGCCGAAGCCTTCATGCAGAGGCTCAACCGTCTCAACGTCGGGGCGCTGTTGCAGTTCTTCGATCAGCGCGTCGACCTGTGGCTGCGGAACGCCGCGCGTGTCGATGAACACGTGCGGCTCGAAGCCGACGATCTTCGAGACAAGCTCCAGCCGGAAGCCGTTCATGACGGACATGACCACGATCAGCGCCATCACGCCGAGTGTGATGCCGATGACCGAGACGATCGAGATAAAGGCGAGGCCGCCATGCTCGCGCTTGGCGCCGAGATAGCGCATGGCGAGCATACGCTCGAAGGGGCCGAAGGGCCGGTGGACGACCCGCTGTTCCCTGGCCGCGTCCATTCCGGTCACGCCCCCCGGCTGGCGAGGCAGCGCTTGATGGCGGCTTCGAGCGTCATTTCCTCGGAGCTGCCGGCCTTGCGATTACGGTATTCAACGAAACCGCCTTTGACGCCCTTGGGGCCGACCACGATGAGTTCGGGCACGCCGATCAGCTCCATGGTGGAGAATTTGGCGCCGGGGCGCTCGCCCGTGTCGTCATACAACACATCGACGCCAGCGTTCTGCAGCTGCTCGTAAGCGCTTTCGCAGACCTTCGTGACGTCTGCATCGTCGTTGCGCAGGCTTACTACGGCTGTCTCGAACGGAGCGACCGCTTGCGGCCAGATCACGCCCTTTTCGTCATGGCTGGCTTCTATGATCGCGCCGACGAGGCGTGAGACGCCGATGCCGTATGAGCCCATTTCGGCGGGAATCGTCTTGCCATCGGCTGTCGCGATTTCTGCCTTCATGGGGGCGGAGTATTTCGTGCCGAAATAGAAGATGTGGCCGACCTCGATACCGCGCGCGGAGAGGCGTCGCTCGGCAGGAACTTCGGCCTCGAAGCGTGCCTGATCGTGCATCTCTTCGGTGGCCGCATACAGCGATGTCCGCTTTTCGACTTCCGGCAGCAGGTCCTGCCAGAAGTTCAGGTCCTTGCCCGGCGCTGGCATGTCGACCAGGGCGCTGTCGCAGAACACGGCGCTCTCGCCAGTTTCGGCGAGCACGATAAACTCGTGAGAGAGGTCGCCACCGATCGGGCCGGTATCGGCGCGCATCGGCACGGCCTTGAGACCCATGCGGCTGAACGTGTTGAGGTACGCACAGAACATCCGGTAGTAAGACTGACGCGCGGCATCGGCAGTCGAGTCGAACGAATAGGCATCCTTCATGAGAAATTCGCGGCCACGCATCACGCCAAAGCGCGGGCGCACTTCATCCCGGAACTTCCACTGGATGTGGTAGAGGTTCAGCGGCAGCTGCTTGTACGACCGGACGTAGGTGCGGAAGATGTCGGTGATCATCTCCTCGTTCGTCGGGCCGTAGAGCATCTCGCGCTCGTGGCGGTCCTGGATGCGGAGCATCTCCTTGCCATACGCGTCGTAGCGGCCGGATTCCTTCCAGAGATCCGCTGACTGGATCGTCGGCATCAGCAGCTCGACTGCCCCTGCCCGTTCCTGTTCTTCGCGGACGATCTTCTCGATCTTGTGCAGCACGCGCATGCCGAGCGGGAGCCACGAATAGATGCCCGCCCCGTTCTGTTTGATCATGCCCGCGCGCAGCATCAGTTGGTGCGAGACGATCTGCGCGTCAGCAGGCGCTTCCTTGAGCACAGGCAGGAAATACCGGGAAAGACGCATTTAGGGCCCTGAGACACGTGCAGATGATTGTCAGGCTGATAGCCGCCCCTACGTGGCCACGCAATGCGGCCGGACTTAGGCTGCGAATGGGGGCTAACGCTTTGGAATCATGAAATCCAGCCAGTGCATATGGAGCGCGAGCCAGATCAGGAAAGTGACTGCGACCGCGCCAGCCGTGGGGACAATGAATTTCCAGAGCCAGCCTATCGAAACGGGGGCTGCCCGCTCCGTGCCGGGAATCACCGTTCCGGCCTCGTCCTGGCTGCGCGTTCCGGCCGACAGGAGCGGCAGGAAGATCAGCCACCAGGAACAGATAAAGACGACAATGGCTTCAAAAATGCCCATGGACGGACCTTAGTGGTGGGCCTTCGGGGTTTCCATGAGTTCGATCAGCACACCATCCGAGTCCTTGGGATGGATGAAGATCACCAGCGTGCCGTGGGCGCCGATGCGGGGCTCGCCCAGAACCTTGGCGCCCTTCTTTTCCATATCGGCTTTCGCCTCATGGATATCCGGCACCTCGAAGCAGACGTGATGCTGGCCGCCCTTCGGGTTCTTTTCGAGAAAGTTGATGATGGGCGATTTCTCGCCCAGCGGCTCGATGATTTCGAGCTGGGTGTTCGGCATGTTGATGAAGCCGACACGGACGCCCTGCGCCGGCATGTCGAACGGCTGGATGAATTCTGTCGCGCCGTAGAGGGTTTTGTATGTCTCGAATGTCTTCTCGATCGACGGCACGGCGATGCCGATATGGTTGAGGCGACCGATGGTCATTGCTGCGCTCCCGGCTAGATTCTGTGAATGGTGACGTCGATGAGCGGGCGCTTGCCGAACTGGGATTCGGCGGCGCGGCGCAGGGCTCTCACCAGCGCTTTCTCGATCTTCTCGTCGTCGCCGAAGTCGCCGCGCTTGATGCCTGCGAGCGCGGACTCGGCTACCTCGTCGAGTGGCTCAAGAGATTCATCCGCAGGGCGGCCATCGGCCTCGGAGAAGCCGCGGGCGACGATGACGGGGCCATCCTCGATCTTGCCGCGGGCGATGACGACGCTGACCGTGAGGTGGCCGTTGTAGGCGATCTTGCGACGCTCCCACATGCCGCCGGCCTTGTCGGATGTCAGCACCTGGCCATCGACGTGCAGGCGGCCGACGGGGACTTCGTCGATCAGTTCGACGGGGCCGGGAGCGAGGCGGATGACATGGCCGTTGTCTGGCGCAATGGCGAACGGGACCTGAAGCGACTTTGCGTAGCGCGCATGTTCCATGATGTGGCGGCGCTCACCATGCACGGGCACGGCGATCTGCGGCTTGGCCCACATATACATGCGGCGCAGCTCGTCGCGGCAGGGGTGGCCGGAGACGTGGATGTCGAACTGGCGGGCGGTGACGAGCTTGATGTTGCGCTCGGCGAGTGTGTTCTGGATCTCGCCGATGGCGCGTTCGTTGCCGGGGATGACGCGCGAGGAGAAGATGACGGTGTCATCCTCGCCGAGCTTGACCGAGGGGTGGTCTCCGCGGGCGATGCGCGCGAGGGCGGCGTTGGGTTCGCCCTGGCTGCCTGTGCAGAGATAGAGCACGTGCTGATGCGGGAGGTCGGCTGCGTCTTCGGGGCTTATGAACTCGAAACCCTTGAGCAGGCCGACCGACTGGGCGGCGCCGACGATGCGGAGCATGGAGCGGCCGACGAGGCAGACGGAGCGGTCGTTGGCTCTCGCTGCTTCGCAGGCGGACTGCACGCGGGCGACGTTGGAGGCGAAGGAAGTGATGGCGACGCGGCCGGTCTGTTCGGCGACGGCGCGTTTCAGGGCCTCGCGGGCCATGCCTTCGGAGCCAGCTTCGCCTTCCTCGAACACGTTGGTCGAGTCGCAGACCATGGCGAGGATGCCTTCGCGGCCCAGCTCCTCGATCTTGGCCTGGTCGAAGTCTTCGCCGATGATGGGGTCGGGGTCGATCTTCCAGTCGCCGGTGTGAAGGATGAGGCCGAGCGGCGTGCGGATGGCGAGGCCGTTGGGTTCGGGGATCGAATGGGTGAGCGTCACCATCTCGACTTCGAACGGGCCGAAGGTGCGTTTTTCGCGGAGCTGCATGATGTGCAGAGGCGCTTCGCCATCGAGGCCGCGCTCGCGCAGTTTCTCGGCGACGAGATAGGCGGTGAAGGGTGTCGCGTAGATCGGCGCGCGGAGTTTCGGCCAGAGCCAGCCGATGGCGCCGATATGGTCTTCGTGGGCGTGGGTGAGGATGATGGCTTCGATCTGATCCGCG
>JAUYSA010000268.1 GCA_030696545.1 Hyphomonadaceae bacterium | reverse complement strand
CACCGCACCAGCGGCGTGAAAGAAACAGTATGACAATGCTTGACCTACCCAGAACACTTCCGCGCCGCCCTGATGGGGAAGGCAGCGTGCAGGTTCAACTAGATCCCTCCCTAAAGATTGGCCGGGCGAAGGTGTTTGCGGTCTATGGAAAGGGCGGCATCGGCAAGAGCACGACCTCTTCCAACCTGTCGGCAGCCTTCTCGCACCTCGGAAAGCGTGTGCTTCAGATTGGCTGCGATCCCAAGCACGACAGCACGTTCACTTTGACCAAGCGACTGGTGCCTACCGTGATCGACGTGTTGGAAGGCGTGAATTTCCACAGCGAGGAGCTGCGCCCGGAAGACTACGTTTACGAAGGCTACAATGGTGTCATGTGCGTCGAAGCTGGCGGGCCGCCAGCCGGCACGGGCTGTGGCGGCTATGTGGTCGGCCAAACGGTGAAGCTCCTCAAGGAACATCACCTTCTCGAAGACACCGACATCGTGATCTTCGACGTGCTGGGCGACGTGGTCTGCGGCGGCTTCGCGGCCCCCTTGCAGCACGCCGAGCGCGCCCTCATCGTCACAGCCAACGATTTCGACTCGATCTTCGCGATGAACCGCATCATCGCGGCGATCCGCGCCAAGTCGAAAAACTATGATGTCCGGCTCGGCGGCGTGATTGTGAACCGCAGCGACGGGACGGACGAAGTCGACCGCTTCAATGCAGCGATCGGTCTTGAGCGCGTGGCGCATTTCCCAATCCTCGACGAGATCCGCCGCAGCCGCCTCAAGAAATCGGTGCTCTTCGAAATGGAATCGACGCCGGCGCTGGAGGCCGTGAAGCTGGAATACATGCGCCTCGCAGCGTCGCTGCTCGTTGGTGACAAACATTATGACGTCGTGCCGATGAAGGACCGCGACATCTTCGATTTCCTGGGATTTGAGTGAGCATGAACGCTTCAGTCGATATGACCCTCCCACGCAGTTCCTACGACGAACGTCGCGGCAGGCTTGAAACCTACTTTGACCGCACCGCGCTCGATGCGTGGACGCAGCTCACCTCGGATGCGCCAGTCAGCAAGATCCGCGCGACCGTTCGCGCTGGTCGCGACAGCATGCGCGATACGCTGCTCTCGTGGCTCCCGGAACAACTGACCGGCGCGGCGCTGTTCGACGCGGGGTGCGGCACGGGCGCGTTGTCCGTCGCCGCCGCACGGCGCGGCGCACGTGTAACCGGCGTGGATGTGTCGGCCAGCCTCGTCCAGCTTGGCGGGGAGCGTGCGCCAAAGGATCTGGGGCAGGGTTCGCTCGACTTTCGCGTCGGCGACATGCTCGATGCCAGCTTCGGTCGCTTTGATTACGTCGTCGCTATGGACTCGCTGATTCATTATCCTTCGAACGAGATCCTGCGCGTGCTCGGCGCCTTCGCGTCGCGCACCAGCAACGCAATCCTGTTCACGTTTGCGCCGAGGACGCCTGCCCTTTCGCTGATGCACGCCGCAGGCAAGCTGTTCCCCCGCGCCGATCGCGCCCCTGCCATCGAGCCCGTTAGCGAGTCAGTCATTCGCAAGGGCATTGCCGCCTCGTCAGACTTCGCGGGCTGGTCGATAGGGCGCACGCAACGGATCTCGAGTGGCTTCTACAAGTCGCAGGCGATGGAGCTGGTTCGCCCATGAAGGTCGGTGCGGAAAAGCAGCGCATGACCTGGCGCCAGTTGGCGGCGCGGCTTCTGCCGTTCGCGGATTCTGCGACGACTGAATTGCCGCTCGGCCGATTGCTGCGCCTTGCGCTGTTCCAGGTTTCCGTTGGCATGGCCGCGGTCCTGCTGACAGGCACGCTCAACCGCGTTATGATTGTCGAACTCCAAATCTCAGGCTGGGTTGTGGCGCTGATGGTGTCGCTGCCACTGGTTTTCGCGCCGCTGCGCGCGCTCATCGGGTTCAAGTCCGATACCCACAAGTCGGTGCTTGGCTGGCGCCGCAGCCCCTATATCTGGTTTGGCTCGATGTTGCAGTTCGGCGGCTTCGCGATCATGCCTTTCGCATTGCTGATTCTGTCCGGCGACACCCACGGCCCCATCATGGTCGGCCAGATTGCTGCGGCGGTCGCCTTTCTGCTCGTCGGCGTCGGCATGCACACGACCCAAACCGCCGGCCTGGCCCTCGCTACCGATTTAGCCCCGGCCGAAGCAAGGCCGCGCGTGGTCGCCCTGCTCTATGTGATGCTGCTCGCCGGAATGCTCGTCAGCTCGCTTTTTATGAGTTTGCTGCTTGCCGATTTCAGCGCCCTTCGCCTTATCCAGGTGATCCAGGGGGCAGCGGTTGTCACAATGGTCCTGAATTGCGTCGCACTCTGGCGGCAGGAGGTGCGCAACCGCGCCCTCACCTCGCCGGATCGCGAGCGCGCACCCTTTTCGACCGCCTGGCGCTCGCTGATGTCTGCCGGGCGGACCCGGCGCCTGCTGGTCGCCGTCGGGTTTGGCGCTGCAGCCTTCAGCATGCAGGACGTCCTGCTCGAACCCTATGGCGCAGAAGTCCTTGGACTCACTGTAGGCGCCACAACAGCACTCACAGCCCTCTGGGCCTGGGGCTCACTAGCGGGCTTTGCGTTGGCGGCTTACCGCATGGGTGCAGGTGCAGAATGCCACCGCTTGGCTGGCTTCGGCGCCTTGATCGGCGTCTCTGCTTTCGCGCTGGTCATTCTATCGGCGCCCTTCAACTCCGCCGCTATCTTCTGCATCGGTGTTGTCGGAATTGGCTTTGGCGGCGGTTTGTTCTCCGTCGGCACACTGACGGCTTCCATGGCGCTGGCGAACGAGAGCCAGTCCGGCCTGGCGCTTGGCGCCTGGGGAGCTGTTCAAGCCACTGCGGCCGGCGTCGGAATCGCATTCGCCGGAGTCCTGCGCGACATCATCAACCAGCTCTCGCAAAGCGGTGCTCTTGGCTCTGCACTTACAGGCCCGGCGACGGGCTACGGCTTTGTCTATCATCTCGAGATTGGCCTGCTGTTCGCGGCCATGATCGCGATCGGGCCGCTTGCCCGGCATTCTTCAACTGAAACTCAGACCGCAAAAAACGCTTTCGGAATAGCCAATTTTCCAACCTGAACTAACACCGGAGTCCAGCCATGCCAGAGCAAGCCTTCAATGGCGGCCTAGATGTTACGGAATGGGTCCTTTACGGATTCTTCCTGTTCTTCTTCGCCTTGATTTTCTATCTGCGCAGAGAAGATCGGCGCGAAGGCTATCCTCTGGAGGATGACGCCAGCGGAAGAACCGAACCGCTGGGAGGACTCCTCTTCACGGCCCAGTCTAAGGTCTTCCGCCTGCCTCACGAAGGCGGAAAGATCACGAAGCCCAACGGCTCGCGCGATACAGGTGAACTAAAGGCGCGTCGTACGGCGCCGTGGTCCGGCTCGCCACTTGAGCCGGTCGGCGATCCGTTACAGGCAGGCGTCGGTCCCGGGGCTTATGCGCAGCGCGCCAAGAAGCCGGATCTCACCCTGCACGGGTCAACGCGCATCGTTCCTCTTCGCGTTGCAGCAGACTTCTATCTCGATAAGCGCGATCCCGATCCGCGCGGCATGCCTGTCATCGGCGCCGACAATGTTGTCGCCGGAACGATCAGTGATGTCTGGGTAGACCGTTCGGAATACATCATTCGCTATCTGGAGGTTCAACTACCTGAGTCTACCAAGCGCGTGCTGGTGCCGATGCCGATGGCGGTAATTCAGCGGAGACGGAAACGCGTGAAGGTAGACGCGCTTCTTGCGGCTCAATTCGTTGGCGCACCGGAGCTTTCCAACCCTGATCAAATCACACGCGACGAAGAAGAGCGGGTCAGCGCCTATGTCGGCGCCGGGACCCTTTACGCAACGCCTGCCCGTTCGGAGCCCTGGCTGTGAGCGAGCATGATTTCGAACCTATCCGCGGCCTTCCCGCAGATCTTCCGAACGGCGAGACCTTGCTCTGGCAAGGCGCCCCTGACTGGTGGTCGCTCGCGCAGCGGGCGTTCCACATGCGCACGGTGGCCCTCTATTTCGGCCTGCTGATGGCATGGCGCTTCGGCAGTGATGTCATCGGCGGCGCCGACGTTGGTGCGGCCGTGCAGTCGGCGCTGGGCGTTGCACCTGTAGCTGTTGTAGGGCTAGGCCTGCTTGCAGGACTGGCTGCGCTGACCGCACGCACAACCGTCTATACGATCACCAGCAAGCGCATCGTCCTTCGTTTCGGTTTCGCACTGCCCAAAGCGATCAACATCCCCTTCACCATCATAGAAGATGCATCGGTGAAGACACACAGCGACGGCAGCGGCGACATCGGGGTCACACTCACTCAGCCCAACAAGGTCGCTTATCTACTGCTGTGGCCGCATGCGAGACCATGGAAACTGTCGCGCCCGCAACCCAGCATGCGCGACATTCCGAATGCCTCCGCGGTCGCAGCCCAGCTATCTGCTGCACTTGTATCAGCCCACGGCGAGCGGGTCGTTCCGGAGACGGCAGCGCTTGGACAGAAACATGCCCTGCAGGGCGCCTTGAGCGCCGCGTGAGGATCGACCGATGAGCAATATAGACACCAAGCCCTTCCCGAGAATCGCCCTCATAGCGGGCGCGTTGTTGATGGGCGGCTCGATCACGGCCGCGGCTGTCGCCCGTTACGGACAGTCGAACTTGGCTGAAAGCGGCATCGTTGAGACGGCAAAACCCGTAGCTGCCCGTGATCTGGTTTTCTTTGATATGGAGAACGGCGCGGTCGAGGTGCGCGAAAGCGGTGGTGAGCGCGTGGTTTTTGTCGCCGAGCCCGGCACGAACGGCTTTATCCGTGGCGTGATGCGAGGCATGGCTCGCAACCGTCATGCTCATGGTCTCGGCCAAGAGGAAGCGTTCCGTCTTGCCCAGTGGCAAAATGGGCGACTGTCGCTTGAGGATCTTGCCACCGGCAAGGTCATCGAGCTCGGAGCGTTCGGCGCCGAGAACCGCAAGGCATTCGCTCAACTCCTCTCTGCGGCGGTAGGGGGAACAACTTGATCCCTGCTTTCTCCCGCCGTTCTCGCGACACGCAGTGCACAATCGAGATTGAGCACAGCGAGAACTACCTTCATGCGCACGTCGAGCTGGACGACGAGTCCGACCTGCGTCCGGGTGATCGCGTTCGCGTTCACGGCGCGCCGATCCAGGTGTCGTTCGGCCAGCGCCTGAAGCTTCGCCGGCCCGCAACGGTTGAACGCGCACCTTGGCTGGAGCGGCAGTGGACGCGCCTGACCGCGCGATTTGAACTATCCGAATTGTACGAGATCAGTTTTTCATCGAGGAGACGCCTGTGAGCACCGCAATTCTGGAGGCGCCCAGCAAACTCAACCAGACTGCGCCGCCCATCGACACCACGCGCATCGCGCGCGAAGACCACATTCTCAGCCCGCGCTTCTACACCACCGACTT
>JAUYSA010000168.1 GCA_030696545.1 Hyphomonadaceae bacterium | reverse complement strand
AGAAGCGGCTCGAGATCTACCAGATGATGATGCTGGAGCCGCGCTTCATGGTGCTCGACGAGACCGATTCCGGTCTCGATATCGACGCGCTGCGCACGGTGGCCGAAGGCGTCAACGCGCTGCGCGCACCGGAACGCGGCATGCTGGTCATCACGCACTACCAGCGCCTGCTCGACTATATCAAACCCGACCGCGTCCACATTCTCTCCGCTGGCCGCATCGTGAAATCCGGCGGGCCGGAGTTGGCTCACGAGCTCGAGAAATCCGGCTACGACACAGTGATGGGGACGCCGTGATCGCGGCGAACGCCCTGCCGAACCGTCGCGTCGAAGGCTGGCGCTGGAGCGATCTCAGCGCTGCGCTCGCCGGCCACGATCTGCCAATCATTCCGGGCGACCGTCACGTTCTCGCACGGATTGCGATTGGCGCGCGCCGCATGGCGGGCATTGTCGTCAACGAAGGCGAGACCCGCACCGAAGTCGAGCGGGTGGGCGACGAGGGCGTGGATACGCGCGCGCTGGAGATCGACGTGCGCGATGGCGCTAGCATGTCGCTCGTGACGATCCAGCAGGATGGCGACGTTGCTCTGGCCCACCGCAAGGTCCGGCTCGGGAAGGGCGCTACGTTCCGGCAGTTCATCGTCGCTGGCGGCGCCCACTATGCGCGCATCGAAACTGATATCGAGATCGCCGGCTCGGCCGCCAAGGTCGAACTCAACGGCGTCTATTTGGTCGCCAAGGGCCGCCACGCGGACCTGACCAGCCAGGTCGTGATGCAGGCTGACCACGCCGAAGTTCGTCAGCTCGTGCGCGGCGCAGCCCGCAAAGGTGGACGCGGCGTGTTTCAGGGCCGCTTCAAAGTCGAGCGCGCAGCGCAGAAGGCTGATGCGAAGATGGAGCATAACGCGCTCCTGCTGGAAGACGGCGCGGAAGTGTTCGCCAAACCCGAACTCGAAAT
Source organism: Hyphomonadaceae bacterium (assembly GCA_030696545.1). Classification (GTDB taxonomy): domain Bacteria; phylum Pseudomonadota; class Alphaproteobacteria; order Caulobacterales; family Hyphomonadaceae; genus UBA7672. The sequence goes on along the minus strand of JAUYSA010000168.1, from coordinate 2,431 downwards.
CTACGCTGACGATGTCCAATGCGCGCACGGCAACACGGCCGGCCATCTCGACGAAGCCGCGATCTTCTACCTGCGCCAGCGCGGCCTGCCCGAGATCGAGGCGCGTGCGATGATTACCCGCGCCTTCCTGATCGAAGCCCTGCCTGACTGGCTGGACGAGGTCGTGCGGACAGAAGTTGAAGCCCGCATCGATACGTGGCTCGGGGTGGCGTCATGAGCTTCGACGTACACGCGATCCGCGCGCAGTTTCCCATCCTCGGGCGTCAGGTGCACGACCGCCCGCTGGTCTATTTCGACAATGCCGCATCCGCCCAGAAGCCCGACGTAGTGATCGACACCATGGCCGAGGTGATGCGCGACAGCTACGCCAACGTTCACCGCGGCCTGCACACGCTCGCCAACGAAACCACGCAGGCCTACGAAAGCGCGCGTGAAAGTGCACGCCGCCTGCTCAACGCTGCGTCATCCGAAGAGATCGTTTTCACCAAGGGCGGCACCGAGGCGATCAACATCGTCGCCGCCGGTATTGGCGCAAGCATCCAGCCGGGCGACGAGATCGTACTTTCGATAATGGAGCATCACTCCAACATCGTGCCGTGGCACTTCCTGCGCGAGCGCAAGGGCGCCGTGCTGAAGTGGGTAGATGTGCTGCCTGATGGCTCGCTCGATCTGCGCGGTCTGGAACAGCAATTGTCGAAGAAGACGAAGCTGCTCGCTCTGACTCACATGTCGAACGTCCTCGGCACCGTGCCCGACGTAAAGACCGCCATCCACCTGGCTCACACCGCCGGCGCGGATGTGCTTCTCGATGGCTGCCAGGCCATTGTGAACATGAAGGTCGATGTCCGCGCGCTCGACGCAGACTATTACGTCTTCACCGGACACAAGCTCTACGGCCCCACCGGCATCGGCGTGCTGTACGGCAAGCGCGCCAAGCTGGAAGCCCTGCCGCCGTTCGAGGGCGGGGGAGAGATGATCGAGACCGTCACGCGCGAGGGCGTCACCTACAACACCCCGCCGCACCGCTTCGAGGCCGGCACGCCGCCCATCGTTGAGGCGATCGGCCTCGGCGCGGCCATCGGCTGGCTGGAGGCGCAGGACCGGGAAGCGATCCACCTGCACAAACAGGCGCTCATGGCACGGGCCACGGAGGCGCTCCGGGGCATCAACGGCCTTACCATCCACGGCACGGCCAAGGGAAAGGGCCCGGTGCTGTCATTTTCCCTGCAAGGCGCCCATCCGCACGACCTGGCCCAGATCCTGGATCGCTACGGGGTGGCGATTCGCGCCGGCCATCATTGCGCCCAGCCCTTGATGTCCCATTTAGGTGTTACTGCTACAGCCCGGGCGAGCTTTGCCCTCTACAACACGCTCGAGGAAGTTGACGTGTTCGTGGAGGCGCTTTCCAAGGCCCGGACGATGCTGTCATAGAGTGATCATGGCTGACGACCTGAAGCATCAGATGCCCGAAACCGCCGCTCCCGAGGGCGATGCGAAGCCGTCGGCGATTCCTCAGGACGAGCTGGATACGATCACGGACAACCTGATCCAGGAACTCAAGAAGGTCTATGACCCGGAAATTCCGGTCGATATCTATGAGCTTGGTCTGATCTACAAGGTCGACATCAACGACGATCGCCATGTCGATATCGAGATGACGCTCACGGCCCCTGCATGCCCCGTGGCAGGCGAAATGCCTATCTGGGTGGAAGATGCCGCCCGGAGGGTGGAAGGCGTCAAATCGGCCAAAGCGACCATTGTATTCGATCCGCCATGGGACCCATCGCGCATGAGCGACGAGGCCCGCCTCGCCCTCAACATGTTGTAAGCCGGTTCAAGGTATCCATCTTAGCCATATGGCCAGACGTCCCCGCCCCAAGGTTGTAACCCTGACTGACGCCGCTGCGGCGCAGGTGCGGGAACTTATGGCCGAAAAAGGCGCGGGCTTCCTGCGCGTTGGCGTGAAGAACGCCGGCTGCGCAGGCATGGAATACACGATGGGCTATGCTGACGCTGCCGATCCGATGGACGAGCGCGTCGAGGACAACGGCGTCTCGATCATCATCGATGCCAAGGCTGTGCTGTTCCTGCTTGGCTCCGTGGTCGATTACGAAGTCACGCCCATGCATTCCAGGTTCACCTTCTCGAACCCGAACCAGACTGACGCGTGCGGCTGCGGCGAGAGCGTGACGATCGTGCCGGCTCAGGCCGCCGAGTAGCCGCCTGCCTCTGGCGCGTCCGCGCGTTGTGCGCGAAAACGGCGATATGCCGCTATCTCCCGGTTCACGGATTATGTGATCGAACTCCTCGCCGGCTTCGGCAGGGTCGAGGTCAAGCGGATGTTCGGCGGCGCGCTCCTGTCGCGCGGCGGTGTCAGTTTCGCGGTTCTGGACGACGACACGTTCTTCCTGAAAGCAGATACGTCCCTCGG
>JAUYSA010000122.1 GCA_030696545.1 Hyphomonadaceae bacterium | reverse complement strand
GCGCGGTGGCGACGCCTTCGGTGACCGAGTTGCGCGCGCCGAGGACTTCGGCGAGCGCCTGGCCTTCACCGAGGGCGAGGCCGAGCGACATGTTGCGGCTGGTTTCCGACGAGCAGGTGAGCACGAGGTCGCCGAGGCCGGAGAGGCCGGTGAGCGTTTCGGCCTCGGCGCCGAGCGCGAGGGCGAGGCGCGTCATCTCGGCATAGCCGCGCGCGATGAGCGCGGCGTGGGCGGAGCGGCCGAGGCCCATGCCTTCACAGACGCCGCAGGCGATGGCGAGAACATTTTTGATCGCGCCGCCGGCTTCGGCGCCGACGAGGTCGTCGCTCCAGTACATGCGGAAGTGCGGACGGCCGATCGAGCGCAGCCAGGCGTCGCCGACTGCGCGGTCGGGGCACGCGAGGGTGACGGCAGTGGGCAGGCCGCGCGCGACGTCGATGGCGAAGGAGGGGCCGGAGAGGACGGCGGGCGAGGCGTGCGGCGCTTCTTCGGCAAGCACGTCTGTCATCAGCTTGAGCGTGCCGCGCTCTATGCCTTTCGAGCAGAGCGCGATGGGCGTGCCGGGCTTGATGTGCGGTGCGAGGGATTTGAGGGTGGCGCGGAGATGCTGGGCCGGGGCGACGAGCAGGATCGCGTCGCAATCCGAGAGGTGCGCGATATCGGTTGAGGCGGGCAGGGCAGGGATGGGTGTGTTCGGCAGGAAGGTGGGGTTGCCGGCGCCAGTGGAGAGGGCGTCAGCGATCTCGGGTTCGCGGGCCCAGACTTTCACGTCGCGACCTGCGGCGAGCGCGCAGATGGCGAGCGCCGATCCCCATGCTCCTGCGCCTGCGACACCGACTCGCTGGAAAGTCGTTTCGGCGCGGGTTATATGTTCTGAAGATTTCATTGAACGTTCAGCGTTCCGGAATACATTCATCGCATGACGACGATTCAGACCACGGACAAGGCGGATCCCCGCGAAGCCATCCTGAAGGCCGCGGCCGAACGTATCCTGCACTATGGATACAACAAGACCACCATGTCGGAGATCGCTGCCGATTGCGGCATGTCGGCAGGGAATATCTATCGGTTCTATCCGTCGAAGATCGACATTGCAGAGGCGATGACGCGGGAGTTCGGGAAGAATTCACGTGCGCTCTATGACGACATCATCCGTGACGCTGCGCGGTCCGCTACCCGGAAAATGCACGACTTTTTCGTGGCGCGGCTGGAGCGTACGTTTCGGGTATTCGCGGAGCATCCGAAGCTCATGGAGCTGGCGGAGATCATGGGGCGAGAGCGCCCGGAGTATCTGGCCGAGGAACTCGCGCAGGAGCGGATTCAGATCGAGCATATTCTCGATGAGGGCCGCGCATCGGGAGATTTTGCGCTGCCGGCCGATCTGAACATCACCGCTGACCTTGTTCAGTGCGCAATGATGAAGTTCCGGATCCCTCAATTGTGGACGACGGAGCAGCTTGATGCGCTTCGTCCGGAGCTTGCTGGCGTTTTGAATCTTGTTTTCACAGGCCTTTCTGCGCGGCGCTGAGTCGCTCGCCAGGCTGTGATCACGCTTTAACCCGCTATTAATCCGCCATCTGTTAGCAGGTGCAGCATATAAATCGCGGGTATGTGATCGCGCTTGCAGCAGAAATAATGAACGTTTAGAGTTTTGTTCATTGCATTTCGCTCAGAGCTAGGCTACATCCACAGCATGGACGGGAACAAAGAAACCCCGCCACGCCAAACCTTCCCCCAGGGGCCGTTAGAGACCCCGGATAACAAAACGGAGCTGCACATGACCTTCCTCCCCAAATCCGCTGAAGTGCGTCAGGAACTGCTGACCCTCCTCATCGCCATCCCGCTGTCGCTGCTCGGCACGGGCCTGTTTTTCCTCATGCTGGACGGCCCCGGCCGTATCCTTGCCTAGGAACTGAATACGGGAAGCCGGCTGCCGGGGGTCTCTATCCTCCCCCTCAAGGCCTCTACGGCGCCGCTTCCCGCTGACTTTCACTCTCGGCGCCGCAAGGCGCCACGCGCGGAACGATCTCTCTCCTCCCCAATCGTTCTAGACGCTGCCTGGCGCCGGTCTCTTTCAGAGGCCGGCGCTTTTTTGTCTCCCGATCACCGGCATTCCTGCGGCATTTCGGAAAAGCGCCAGCTTTTCGCCTTTTAGACATTGCGAGGCACTTGCATTCGCATTTTCTGCCGCGTAGAGGACGTCATATTGCAAATCGTTCTCAATCGCAGGTCGCGACAGTCGGGGAAGTGGAATGTCAGTAGAATTCGAAGCCGGGCGTCCGGGGGGTCTCAACGCGTTGCGCACAGGCGCTGCGATGGCGCTGGTGCTGGCGATGGGCGCGGCAGCGATGCCGGCTCAGGCGCAGAGCGCGCCGGAAGAGGTCAGCGAAGCAGCTGAGGACGATCAGACGGCGACGACGCGCGCCGCTTCAGGGCCTGAAGGCGAGCGTGACCGTGTTTATGTGCTCGGCCGCCGCGTTGGCTCATCGCTCGCGACTGTCGATGCAGATGACGTACCGCAGGTCGTGAACATCATCTCACAGGAGACGCTGCAGGAGCAGGGCGTCGCCTCGCTCGAGCAGGCGCTGCGCAACGTGCCGGGCATCACCACGCAGATCGGTGAAGGCGGCGTCATGAGTGGGGATCAGTTCTTCATTCGCGGCATCTCTGCCAAAAACGACATCTTCACCGACGGCCTGCGCGACTTCGGCGTCTATACGCGGGACTCGTTCAACTATGGCCAGGTCGAAGTATTCAAGGGCCCGTCTGCTTCGGCGTTTGGCCGGGGCGCGGCGGGTGGCGGCATCAATACGTCGTCCAAGACGCCTTTCGCGGATACGACCGGCTCTGCCGCCATTGCGGTGGGCGACGCCGACTATCTGCGCATCACGGGAGACTGGAACCAGAATCTCGGCAGCGGCATGGCGGCGCGGGTCGCTGTCATGTCGCACGAAGGTGGCAGCACCGGCCGCGACCAGGTCTATTCAGAGCGCTGGGGCTTCGCTCCGTCATTCGCATTCGGTCTCGATAGCCCGACGACCGTAACGATCGCTTACCTCCATCAGGACGAAGAAAAGCTCACCGACTACGGCATTCCGACCACTACAGTGAATGGCGTTTTCGGTCCGGTCTCGGACTTTGGCGTCGATTCTTCGAACTTCTATGGTTACAGTTCCGACGTCGATAAAACGACGGTTGATACCGTCACCGTCCGCCTGCGCCACGAAGCCAATGACTGGCTGACGCTGACGAGCGACACACGCTGGGGCTCCTACCAGCGCTTTGCGCGCTTCACGCCCGCCGGCTGCAACGCCACCTGCGCAACGGCGCTCAGCGATGGCGATCCGGCCACTGTGCCGGTTGCGACCCCCGGCGGACCGGGTCCTTGGGATCAGGATACGCAAGGCGTGCAGAACATCACGGCGGCGACGATCACGGCGCCCCTCTTCGGGATGCGCAGCGAGTTCGTTGGCGGTTTCGATGTGACCTGGCAGAACAATGACCGCAATCAATACGCATACGGCGCCACGCGTCCGAACCTCGACCTGCTGAACCCGGCCTTCAATCCTGGCGTACCGCTGGCCGCTGGCCGCTCGAACATTCGTGACACGACCACGCGTGACGTGAGCGTGTTCGCCAACGAGCGTCTGTGGATCAACGACCAGTGGTCACTCACGGGCGGTCTGCGCTGGGGCGCTTATGAGGTTGATCAGAATACGACGACATTCACCACGACCGGCTCCACGTTCGCGGGCGTTGGATCGAACAGCGATTTCGTGACCCCTCAGGTCGGCGTCATCTGGGAGCCTGCTGCAAATCAGCAATGGTATTTGAGCTATTCCCAGTCGGCGAAGCCGCAAGGCGCCTCGACCAACAATGGCGATACGATCGCGAACCCCACCACGCCGACCGGCGTCAGCAACAAGGATCTCGAGCCGGAAGAGAACACGAATATCGAACTCGGCGGTCGCATCGGCCTGTTTGAGGATCGCGTCCAGCTTCAAGGCGCGGTGTTCCAGACCAAGAAGGACAACTCCAAGATCCTCGACGTGAATGGCGACCTTCTCGTCGGGTCGGGCGATGCGCAGGAAATCACGGGTGTCGAGCTTGGGCTCGCTGGCATGATCACCGACGAATGGTCCGTGAACGTCAATGGCACCTGGCTGGATACCGAGATCACGGACTCGTCGACCGCGGCGAACATCGGCAAGAGCATTCAGTTCACACCGGAAACCGCTGCCAGCCTATGGACAACCTACAATTTCACCGGCGGCCTGGCCGGGCTCGAAGTTGGCGGTGGCCTCACCTATCAGGGTGAAGTCTGGTTGAACGCGGCCAACACTGCGGCTGTCGATAGCTACACGACGGTCGATGGCTTCGTGTCCTACGGGTGGGATCGCTTCCGCATCTCGCTCAACGGCTACAACCTGTCGGACGAACTCTACTTCGCCCAGATCCACGGCAACCGCGTAACGCCGGGGCAGGGCCGCACCTTCATCGCAACCCTCGGCGTGGTCTATTAATCCTCCCCAGACCACGCCTGACTGACTGGGACGGGTCATACGTGACCCGTCCCTTCTTTTTTCAGGAGCTGCCTGCTAGGTCTTCGTCATGCTTGTGAAGGTTGAATCGGTGCTGACAAAAGCGGAAGTGGCGCAATGCCGCTCCGTTCTCGAAGGCACGCAATGGGTAGACGGCAAGATCACCGCTGGCGCGCAGTCGGCTATCGCCAAGCACAATCTCCAGGTTCCTGAAGACGCGCCGCAAGCGCGTGCGCTGGGCGAGATCGTGCTGCGCGCGCTGGGCCGCTCGCAGGGGTTCAACTCGGCGGCGGTTCCGTTCCGCGTGTTTCCGCCGCTGTTCAACCGCTATGATGTGGGCATGAAGTTCGGGGCGCATGTCGACAATGCGATCCGCTTCATCGCCGGGCCGAATATCCGCGTGCGCACCGATCTTTCGGCGACGCTGTTTCTTTCCGAGCCCGAGGATTACGACGGCGGCGAGCTGGTGATCGAGGACACGTATGGCACGCAGAGTGTGAAGTTCGCGGCAGGCGACATGGTGTTGTATCCCGCAACCAGCCTGCATCGCGTGGAAGAGATCACGCGCGGGAGCCGCTGGGCGTCGTTCTTCTGGATCCAGTCGATGGTGAAGGATGATGGCGGGCGGACGCTGCTGTACCAGCTCGACCAGTCGATCATAAAGACGCGCGCGGAGTTGGGCGACAAGCACGAGGCTGTGCTCGGGCTGACGGCGGTTTATCACAACCTGCTGCGGAAGTGGGCTGAGGTTTAGGGCCGGGAGCGCCGGGCGGCTGCCCGGCAAGGCGGTGCGGCATGGAGGGTGTTCGCTGCTTCGCAGCGACTGCCGGGCAGGCGCCCGGCGCTCCCTACTGCACCTGCTCCGACTTGA
>JAUYSA010000049.1 GCA_030696545.1 Hyphomonadaceae bacterium | reverse complement strand
CTCTATCTCGACTTCATCAATCTCTTCCAGTTCCTGCTGAGCATCTTTGGCAATCGGCGACAGTAGTCGATCCGCGTCATGATTTAGCGTTGGGCAACTCCCATGTTCGTTCGAACTTCCTACCGGACCGGAAGATCAAAGGTATCGAAGAACGGGTTCACTCCTTTCTACTCAAGAACGCCTGACTTTGGCGGGAAAGAATTGTGATGGCACTGACTCTGACCAGCCTGGGCGGCGCGGGAACGGTAACGGGCTCCAAACACCTGCTTGAACTCGACGGACGGCGCTTGCTGATTGATTGCGGTATGTTTCAGGGGTTGAAGGTGCTCAGGGAACGCAACTGGGCGCCGTTTCCCGTCGATCCCAAAACGATTGACGCGGTGATCCTGACGCATGCGCATCTCGATCATAGCGGGTATTTGCCCAAGCTCGTGCACGACGGATTTTCAGGACCGGTCTATTGCTCGGCCTCGACCGCCGATCTGTGCGAAATCCTGCTGAAGGATAGCGCACATATTGCGGAGAAAGACGCCGAATACGCCAACCGGAAAGGTAGCAGCAAGCACAAGCCGGCCCTGCCGCTCACGAGCATGCGCGACGCTGAAGCCGCGCTGAAGAAGCTTCACTCGCTTGGATTCGAGAGCCCGACAAAACTGCCCGGCGGCGCTACGATTACGTTGCGCCGAGCTGGGCACATTCTTGGAGCGGCCACGGTAGAGGTTAAGTGGGGCGGGCGCACGGTTGTGTTTTCCGGTGATCTGGGTCGTTACGATGACCCGTTCATGCCCGACCCGCAACCTGTTGCCGAGGCCGACTACGTCGTGATCGAGTCAACCTACGGCGATCGTACGCACGCAAAAACGGATCCCATGCAAGAGCTGGGCGATGTCATCGAGCGCACCGTAAGGCGGGGCGGATCGGTCATCATTCCAGCCTTTGCAGTCGGCCGCACCCAGCTGCTGCTCTATCACCTCTGGATGCTGAAGCAGTCAGGGCGGCTGAATCTGGCGCCGATCTTCCTCGACAGCCCGATGGCGATCAATGCAACGGAGTTGCTGTGCCGCCATCTCGACGATCATCGATTTTCGGAAGCGGTCTGCAAGGCGTCATGCGCGATCGCGACCTACGTGCGAAGTGTTGAGGAATCCAAGGCGGTCACCGCCAACACGATGCCGAAGGTCATCATCGCCGGTAGCGGCATGGCGACAGGCGGGCGGGTGCTCCACCACATCAAGTCCTTTGGCCCGGATTCCAAGAATACGATCCTGTTCGCAGGTTACCAGAGTGTCGGGACCAGGGGGGCAAAGCTGCTTGCCGGCGATCGCGAAACAAAACTCTTTGGTCAGTGGATCCCCATTCGGGCGGAAATCGCGACTCTGCCGGCCTTGTCAGGGCACGGTGATGCCGACGAACTGATGCGCTGGCTAGGGGGATTCGCTACGCCGCCGCGGCGAACCTTTGTAGTCCATGGGGAGCCGTCCGCCTCCGAGGCTCTCAGGGTTCGCATTGGTCGGGATCTGAGATGGAACTGCGACGTAGTAGATCCGCTCCGCCACTATGAGTTGTCATGACCACATCAAACCAGACCACAATCGTAGCCGATCGCACACCAGCATTGAGGGCAAAGCGGCTTGGTTTGCTGACGCAGGATGAGGCGATCGTATTGATGCGCTCGGACTGCCATGTCTGTCGGTCGGAAGGACTGTCGCCACGCGCACGCGTCTTGTTGAGCGCTGAAGGCCGTGAGGTTGTCGCGACGCTCTACCAGGTCGACAACGACTGGTTGGACGTGAACGAGGCAGGACTCACTGAAGCGACGTGGAAAAAGCTCGCGGTCGCGGATGGCGCACCGATTACGGTGCGACACGCGCCGACCGTTGAATCACTCGCCGATGTACGAAAGCGAATTTACGGGGGGCGACTCGATAGCCGCGCGTTCCGAACCATCGTCGGTGACATCGTCGGCGGCCACTACGTCGATATCCATCTTGCGGCATTCATTACCGCTTGCTCTGCATTCCCTCTTGATCTTGGCGAGATGACGCATCTGACACGTGCGATGGTCGAGGTGGGCGAGCATCTGTCATGGCCTTCGCCAGTTGTCGTCGACAAGCACTGTGTCGGTGGTCTTCCGGGGAATCGAACGACACCTATCGTGGTGGCTATTCTCGCGAGCCTGGGGCTGGTGATGCCCAAGACCTCCTCGCGCGCGATTACCTCGCCAGCCGGAACGGCCGACGCCATGGAGACGCTGGCGCCCGTTGATCTGGATCTCGCGCAAATGCGGAGCGTAGTGGAAAAGGAAGGGGCCTGCATCGTCTGGGGCGGCGCCGTAAGGCTGAGCCCGGCCGATGACGTGTTGATCCGGATCGAACGCGCGCTCGACATCGACACCGAGGGTCAACTGATTGCGTCGGTTCTGTCGAAGAAGATTGCGGCGGGCTCGACGCATGTCGTGCTCGATCTTCCCGTCGGCCCGACGGCCAAGGTGCGCACTGCCGAGGCAGCGAAGGCGCTTTCAGACCATTTGACGGCGGTCGCGGGCGCCTTCGGTCTTCACACACGTTGCGTCCTCACCGATGGAACGCAGCCGGTCGGAGTCGGAATCGGGCCGGCGCTGGAGGCCAACGATGTTCTCGCCGTACTACAGTCAACGGCAGCAGCTCCAGCCGACTTGCGCGAACGCGCCCTCCTGATTGCTGGGGCGGCATTGGAGCTAACGGGGAAAGCGCCGAGCGGCGCAGGAAGAGCGATGGCGGCTGCGGCGCTGGACGATGGGCGCGCGTGGGCTAAGTTCCAACGCATCTGTGAAGCGCAGGGTGGTCTACGCGTGCCGCCCAGCGCAGCATTCAGGCGCGCGCTGACGGCGCACCGTTCAGGTATCCTGACCGAGATCGATAACCGCAGGATATCCCGCCTTGCCAAGCTGGCTGGCGCGCCAGACGACAAGGCGGCGGGCCTGGAAATGCATGTTCGTCTGGGCGACAGCCTGGTCGCGGG
>JAUYSA010000414.1 GCA_030696545.1 Hyphomonadaceae bacterium | reverse complement strand
ACGCCGACGGCCACGCGACCGACGCACCGACATCCTGAAAGCTTCGGTCGACTCTCGAGACCTCCCTCATGTCAGTGCGCGGGCAGTATAACTCTGGTGCAGGCCCCGGTTGAATCTGGAGGGCGCTATCCCTCAAAATTTTGGGCTAGGGGTTTGAATTTTCTCGCGAAGAATTTTGGCTATCCCGCAGTTCTGATGTCGCTCCATCCCCCAATCTCGGCATCAGTGCAGGTGTGCCCCCTCCGTCTCGCCGCGAAGACGCGGCGATCCACCTCCCCCAGTGCTTCGCACTGAGGGAGGCAATCTGGACGGTGAACGGGCACCGTGTTTGCCTCCCCATGCGTAGCAGGGGGAGGTGGATCGCGGCAAAGCCGCGAGACGGAGGGGGATGGTGCGTATGGATCAAGGTGGTGTGGCTGTCGGCGGGGACTGGCGTGTTGAGTGGGTTCGCAGCATGTTGCGGGAAACACGGTTCTGGGAGGGATGCATGATCCGGTTGGCGAGTGCGGCATTTATTGTTGCGCTGGGGTTTGTCGCGGCGCCTGTGCCGGCGATGGCGCAGGATGCGTTGGGGGCCGCTTCGCTCAAGATGTATGAGGGCTGCCGGACGGGTCAGAATGGTAGTGCTTCCGAATGTGCATGTGTCGCCGGGATATTCGGCGGGCGCTTGAAGGAAGACGAATACAAGATGCTCGCGGCCATCACCCGCTTCATTGGCCCGGGCGGGGCCATCGCCGACATGGCGGGCGCGCAGGCGGAGGCGGAAGCCGAGCGTGTTCGCCAGAACATGACGCCGCAACGCTTCGGTGAAGTGATGGCGAATTTTGTCGAGCTGGGCGAAATGGGCCCCTATGCAGATCGCATCTGCATGCCGCTTGCGAACAAGTAGGCTGATCTAGCGGACGATTTCGGCCCAGAGGTCGACGCCTTCGCCTTCGACGACGGTGGCTTTGACCATGTCGCCGGGCTTCAGGTTCACATCGTCGATGAAGACGCTGCCGTCGATTTCGGGGGCGTCGGCTTTGGAGCGGCCGGTGGCGCCGTCTTCGTCGACTTCGTCGATGAGGACGTCGATCGTCTTGCCGATCTGTTCCTGGGCGTAGGCGTCAGCGATCTCGGCCTGCACGGCCATGAAGCGGTGCCAGCGTTCTTCTTTCACTTCCTCGGAGACGTGATTGGGGAGCGCGGCTGAGGGGGCTCCGGTGACGTTTTCGTATTTGAAGCAGCCGGCGCGCTGGATCTTTGCTTCCTTGAGCCAGCCGAGCAGGTGCTGGAAGTCTTCTTCCGTCTCGCCGGGGAAGCCGACGATGAAAGAGGAGCGGAGGACGAGGTCCGGCACTTCGCGGCGCCATTTTGCGATGCGGTCTGCGGTCTTGTCGATGTTGGCGGGGCGGCGCATCGCCTTCAGCACGTTCGGGCTCGAATGCTGGAAGGGGATGTCGAGATAGGGGAGGATGCGGCCGTCCGCCATCATCGGCATGATGTCATCGACATGCGGATAGGGGTAAACGTAGTGGAGGCGGGTCCACACGCCCAGTTCGCCCAGGCCTTCGCAAAGATCCTTGAAGCGGGTCTGGCGTTCCTTGTCGCGCCATTTGTAGGGCGCGTATTTCACGTCGAGGCCGTAGGCGGACGTGTCCTGGCTGATGACGAGGAGTTCTTTTACGCCTGCTTTGACGAGCTGTTCGGCTTCGCGAAGGACAGCGTCGATGCGGCGCGAGACGAGGTCGCCACGCAGGGACGGGATGATGCAGAAGGAGCAGCGGTTGTTGCAGCCTTCGGAAATCTTCAGATAGGCGTAGTGGCGCGGGGTGAGGCGGTAGCCGCTCTCGGGCACCAGCGAGACGAAGGGATGATCCGGAGCGGGCAGGTGCGTGTGGACCGCGTCCATCACCTGTTCGTACTGGTGCGGGCCGGTGACGGCGAGGACGCCGGGGTGGCGGTCGGTGATGACGCTGGCCTCGGCGCCGAGGCAGCCGGTGACGATGACCCTGCCGTTCTCGTTGATCGCTTCGCCGATCGCCTGCAGGCTTTCGTCGCGCGCGCTGTCGAGGAAGCCGCAGGTGTTGACGAGGACCAGGTCCGCGCCCTGGTAGTCGGCAGCAATCTGGTAGCCTTCGGCGCGCAGGCGCGTGATGATGCGCTCGCTGTCGACCAAGGCTTTGGGGCAGCCAAGGGAAACGATGCCGACCTTGGGTTGGGTGAGGGTCGTGGACATGGGCGGGCCTATAGCGCTTGGGGCGCATTAACGCCAGCACGGCTGTGTTGTGGCGTTTGCGCGCGAGGCGGGGACGGTTAAGACACTGATTTATGGGCGGTCTGCGTCTCAGGGGATAGTTGTCATGCGCGTTGCGGTTGTGGTGGTGGCGGTGTTGTCGCTGGGGGCGTGTGGCGGGCAGGGAGCAGCGCCTGTGACGGTCGCGCCCGAGGCTGTGACGGCGCCTGCCGAGGCGGTGGAGCTGGGCGTGACTGTGTCGTCGATCGACTGCCCGCTGGAGAAGGCGACCTATTCCGAGCCGCAGGCAGGCTGGGAGCTGCGCTTCCGGAAGGGCGAGTCGTGGGAGATGCCCGGCATGACCGAGAGCGTGTTCGAGCTGGTGAAGGCGGACGGCACGGTGGTGTGGGGGGAGATCGCGTCGAACATGGGTACGAGCCGGGATGTCGGCCGGGCGTATTTCGGCTGTACGCGGCCGGGGCGGGACGATGGAGATCTGACCGAGGCGAAGTATGACGCCTGCCGCCTGTGGGAGGGCGTGGTCTATTCGCTGAACGGGGGCGAGCCTGGCTTCATGCCGTATCAGGAAGCCAGCGCGCCTGAGCGCCTGCTGATGAGCGATGTGGGGCGTAAGCTGCGCTATTCGGATCTGGTGAGCGGACCGGGCGGCGAGCCGTGGGATGTGTTCACGTTCAAGGCTTGCGCGAAGTAGCGGCCACAAAATGAAAAAGGGCGGCGGATGATCTCCGCCGCCCTTTGTCGTTTGGGGAGGAAGAAAGCTTAAGCGGCGAGGACTTTCTTCATTGCCGCCTCGCAGCGGTCCATTTCCCAGTCTTCGCCGACGCAGATGCGGGTCCAGTTCTCGAAGCCTGTCCAGGTGCGGCCGACGACGCGGACGCCCTCAGCCATCATCTTGGCCGCGAACTCCTTGTTCGGCATGCCGACGTCGAAGAACACGAAGCTGGCTTGCGGGTTCGCGGCGATCGGGCGGCCGAGATCCTTGGCGACCTTGTAGAGACGCTCGCGGCCAGCCTTGAACTTCGGCTGCATGGTGGGGATGAACTCAGCGTCGGCGATC
>JAUYSA010000385.1 GCA_030696545.1 Hyphomonadaceae bacterium | reverse complement strand
GGATGGGGCGGCCTTCGATGATGTCGCGCGTGAAGGTCCAGTACGCCATGTCTGGCCGGCCCCACGGGCCATAGACGGTGAAGAAGCGCAGGCCGACCTGCTCCATTCCGTAGAGTGCCGCGTAGCTCTCGCTCATCATTTCGTTAGAGCGTTTGGTAGCGGCATAGAGCGAGACGGGATTGTCGACGCGATCTTCCTCCGAGAACGGCGCCTTGGCGTTGGCGCCATAGACGGATGACGACGACGCATAGACGAGGCGCGGCTTGTTCGGATGGTGGCGGACGAATTCGAGAACGGAGAGATGGCCGATCAGGTTCGACTGGCCGTAAGCGAAGGGGTTGTCGATCGAGTAGCGAACGCCAGCCTGCGCTGCGAGATGGATGACTGCGTCGACTGTGCTTAGACCGGGGACGGCGTTGAGAGCGTCGTGGTCGGCAATGTCGACGGGGTGGAAAGCGAAGCCTTCGCGCTGTGATAGCTGTGCGAGACGATCCTTCTTGAGCTGCACGGGATAGTAGCTGTTGAGATTATCGACACCAGTGACACGCAGGCCCATGTCGAGCAGGCGGCCAGCGACGTGGAAACCCACGAAGCCCGCCGCGCCTGTCAGCAGGATGTGTTGGGGTTGTTTCGTCGTCATAGGCAGGGACTCGTCAATGATCCGGAGACACTAGCGTGTCTGCGGCCGGGTTTCACGCGGCAAGTCAAAGAAGGCAGATGCGCTTGATTTACTCCGGATCCTTCGGGGGGAAAAGCCGAACGTCGATCTGACGCCCCAAATAGGCGAAGGGATTCCAGGTGAAGGCGGCGGCAATGGCGGATGGCGTGACGCGGCGATTGGTTCGCAGGTCGCGGCGCGATTTCAGCATCGGGCCGAGGCCGCGCAAGGCGGCGACGAAACCGTCCCATGTCGGAAGGAAAACGCCGCGAAAGGCGCCGCGGATCAGGAGCAGGATTGCGCCCGCGAACCAGACCGGAAATGTGAGCACGAGCCAGCGGCCGGGCATGTTCTTGAAGTAGGTCCAGACGCCGTTGCGCACGCCATGAAAGACCGAGAAGCGGCTGGTGCGGCCGGTGACTGCGGAACCGGCGTGGGCGATGCGGGCGCTGGGCGCGAACTGGCATTTCTCTCCGAGCAGACGGAGTCGGAAGGCGATATCGACGTCTTCATGATAGCAGAAATAGCGCTCGTCGAATCCGCCGGCTTCGAGGAATGCGGTTCGGGGATAGAGAGCTGCTGCGCCGCAGGGGCCGAAGCATTCGCCGGCCTGGGGAGCGCTTAAAGCTGCGTGTCCGAAGCCGCCGCGCCATGCGTAGCCATAGGCAAGATAGTTGTCGCCGGCGCCATCGAGTTTGGACGGATCGTGCAAGTTGAACTGGAGCGAGGCGACCATGCGATGGCCGGGGTGTTCGACAACCGCGCGCATCATCGCCTCGAGCCAGCCGGGTTCGGCTTCGGCGTCGGGATTTAGCAGCGCGAGCCACGCGCCCTTGCCCGCAGCCGCCCCGATATTGTTGGCGCGGGCGAAGCCAAGGTTTTCGGCCTGCTTCAGGATGGTGAGACGCGCAGGCTTTTCGGTGAGACGATCAAGCGAGTCATCGGTCGAGCTGTTGTCGATGATGATGGTTTCGAAATTCTGGTGCGTCTGGCGCGCGAGCGAAGCGATGCAGCCTTTCAGGTAGTCGCCGCTGTTGTAGTTGACGACGACCACCGTGATGTCCGGCGCCGGCTCTGGGGACGCGTCGTTCATGCCCTAGAGGATCGACTGGCCGGTCGATTTCCAGTCCTTGAGGAAAGCCTCGACACCAGCGTCGGTGAGATCGTGCTTGTACATGGCGGCGAAGATCTTCGAGGGCAGCGTGGCGCAATCAGAGCCAGCGAGCGCCGCCTGATGGACGTGCTCGACCGAGCGGATTGAGGCGGAGAGGATATTCGTGGCGAAGCCGTAATTGTCGTAGATGCGGCGGATGTCGCGGATCAGCTGCATCCCATCAACGCCTTTGTCGTCGAGGCGACCGATAAAGGGCGAGATGAAATAGGCGCCGGCCTTGGCGGCGAGCAGCGCCTGCGAGGTCGAAAAGCAGAGCGTGACGTTGACGCGGATGCCTTCGTCGGAAAGCGTCTGACAGGCCCTGAGGCCGTTCTCGGTGAGCGGCAGTTTGACCACGACGTTGGATGCTATGCGCGCGAGATAGCGGCCTTCGGCCAGCATGCCCTCGACATCGGTGGCGACGGCTTCGGCGCTGACGGGGCCGGGAATAATCGAACAGATTTCGGAGATCGCCTCCTTCATCTTGCGGCCGGATTTGGCGATGAGGGAGGGATTGGTCGTGACGCCGTCGATGAGGCCTGTAGCGGCCGCGGCGCGCAGTTCGCCAACGTCGGCGGAATCGATGAACAGCTGCATGCGCGGACTCCCAGAGGCTCGTTGCGCCCAGTCATAGCGGGAGGATTGCGCGGCGTCAGCCCTGTTCGGGGATGACTTTCTTGACGTCGCAAACGCGGCGGTGCGTAGTGACGATAAAATCGCGGCCATGGATGCAGACGGCGAGGCGTCAGCCGGACCCAAGGCCGAACGACCAACGCTAATCGGGCGCCCGGCCTCCTGTATGGGTTGCTTGTATTTTAGAGCCCCGTCCTATTTGCCGCGTGAGAAGTTTGCCAAGATCCATACCGGATCGTTCGATCAAGCGGTACGTAATCGCGGAGATCGCGATGATGGGAGCGTAAGTTGCAATGATCGCAACAATGATCGCCCAGTCGCCCATAAAGGGATGAATCGCGCCAAAAGCCGCTTTCGTGAACGCCGACAACAGCAGGATGGCCGGGAAGTGCACGAGATATAGGCTGTAGCTGCGCTCACCAAGATATTGAATTGGAGCCCAATTCAAAAGCCGAAGCGGACGAACTGTCAACCAGACACAGAGCACAGTAAAAAGTGCGCCCCACACCGCCATGTCGAGATGCCATAGCGCCCGAAGCTCATCTTGAAAATATATGAGAAAAACAATCAGGCTCATTGCCAGACTGATGAAGAGGAGATGCACAACGCCGACGAATACGTGCCCGGCATTTTTCGCTGCAAGTTTAGTGGTACGTAGTCGATCGTAGATGTGGAAAGCTAGAATGCCAAACGCGAAGTAGCGAAGATTCGGCAAGATATGCTGATCACTCACTGTGACGCCGAATGCGAGGCTCGCTAGCGGGTCAAGAAGCGGACGCGCCGTCTCGCCAATCACTGTAGCGATAATCACGAAAAATGCTGCACTGTAAATGTTTCGTATAGTCACAAGGATCAAAGGAAATAACAGATAGAACAGCATCTCGGTGCCGACCGACCATCCGACCCACACCAGACTCGACGAATGCTCAGGGAACAGACCGAAGAGGAAAGTGACGTTTAGGAACAGCGAGTACAAATCCGGTAACGGCCTCAGCGCGAACAATCCCCCCATCAAGGACTGAAGCGCAACACCGGCTACGAGCATAAAATAAAACAGCGGAGCGATCCGGAAGTATCGTTTCAAATAGAAGCGGCGAACCCACCCCGACGATCCTTGGTCGAGGATCGTCGAATACATCAACGAAAATGCGGACACGACAAAAAACAACGGGACGCCGAAATGAAGGTGCGCTCCTGCCCAATTCGTCACAGGCTCCACAAACCTGGCCGTCAAGTTGAGTGTATGGAGCAAGAACACAGTCACAGCCGCGACGACCCGCAGCGCATGAATACCAGGTAACTTGTCACTTGGGGTCATCGGCGCCGCCTATGTAGCGGCAGATACTCGGCGCTCGCGCTTTGCGTAGGCGACCGAAGGCAGGCCAAACCCTGGTCGTCGCCGTTGTCATCTCGCTGCGGCGCCTAGCGATGTGGGCAGTGTTGCTTGTGGCGCCATCGACCGAATCATTGGCAGCGGCGGGCAGCTCGCCAACTTCGCCGGAACCGATGTCTAGCAGCACCACGTCCCCCGGGTGTTGGTTGGCCTGGGTTCATAGCGTGAGCATGGCGCTTCGTCAGCCCGGTTCGGGGATAACTTTTTTGACGTCCTGCGCCCGGCTGCGGGGCATGATGAGGACGGAGCTGCCGCTCGCGACGATGATCAGGTCGGAGACGCCGATGGCAGAGACGTGGATGCCCTCTCCCCGGATCAGGTTGTTATCCGAGTCCAGAAGAGTGACAGAGCCGGAAACAGCGTTGCCGCTGGAATCCTTGTCCGACAGGCGCCAGAGTTCGGCCCACGATCCGACGTCGGCCCAGCCGATATCGCAGGGCGCCACGGCAGCGCGGCTGGTCTTTTCCATGACAGCGCGGTCGACTGCCTCGTTGCGGACCTTGGCGAAGATTTCGGGGTCGAGGTGGATTTCGATATCGTTTTCGCGTCGCGCGCGCCGGAACGCTTCATGAGCGCCATCGCGAATGTCGGCGCCTGCAATGGAGAACTCCTCGAGCAGGATAGATGGCGCGAAAAAGAACATGCCGGAATTCCAGCTGTATCGGCCATCGCGCACGTATTGGTTCGCGATCTCAAGATCGGGCTTTTCCTTGAAGGCGGCGACGCGGTGGACACCACTGGCAAGGGTGTCGCCTTGAAGAATGTAGCCATAGCCAGTTTCGGGGCCGGTAGGCTTGATGCCGAACGTAACGATGTTGTCGGCCACGACAGCCGAGGCGGCGCGGATCGCATCCACAAGTGCGGGCGGATTGGCGACGAGGTGATCGGCCGGGACCAGGAGAACGTAAGCCTCGGGGTCTATTTCCTGCGCGACGATGGCGGCGAGCGCGGCCGTGGCAGCCGTATTGCGGCCCTCGGGCTCCAGGACGAGAGCAGATACGGTCACTTCAGAGCGGCCAAGCAGGTCGAGCACCAGATCCCGGTGCGATGCGCCGGCGATGATGACAGGGGCGAGGAAGGTGATGTCGCCGTGGCTGCCCCTGAGCCGGAGCGCCGTTTCTTCAATCATGGACCGCTGAGCGCCAAGATTGTGGAATTGCTTGGGCTGACGTGTCGTTGACACAGGCCATAGCCGGGTGCCCGAACCACCGGACATCACCACTGGAATGATCTTAGTAAGCGCCAATGTCTTCTCCAGCCCCGTGTGCCTGCGAGGTCAAGTACTAATTGTGTGCGCCGACAGCGCAAAGCAAATCGAATTAATGTTTGAGCGTCACGTAAGCGCTATCGCGTCTTAGTGATGGCCTTTCGATTAGGTGCCAAAGACATAAGGCGACGACTACAGATGCAGCTAAAGCAGTCACCGCGCCGATCCATGCGCTCGCCGCAAAGATTCCCATTACAAGACTTAGCTGGATGATCGGCGCATGAACGATGTATATGCCGTATGAAAGGTCGCCGAACCTTGCGGCATCGGGCAAACGCACCGCCCCAGTCGCCAGCCACACCGCGAACGCTCCGAGCCCGGCGGCCCGAACAGGCCCTGCCTCCGGAAAGAACAGTGACGCGGCCAGCAACAACGCACCAGCCACGCCAGTGAAGTGCAGACGCCAACCTGACAGCCGCAGCGCGTAGAGCATCATTCCGGTCAAAAAGAAGCTCATCTGACCAGGAAGCTGGCGAGCGATTTCCAACTGCCCAGTTAGCTCGAATCCGATCCGCCAGACTTCGGCTCCGACGTAGATCAGCACACAGACAAGCCAGTCCAATTTGCCCGCCTTGCGCAGCACCCACAGCAGGAACGGCAGAAGCAAATAGAACATCACCTCGAT
>JAUYSA010000374.1 GCA_030696545.1 Hyphomonadaceae bacterium | reverse complement strand
CACATCGAACAGGAATTCCAGGGTCTTCGTCGCGGCTTTCGGGGGCATCAGAAGGTCTCCATCCAGGGCCGCAGGTCGAGCTCGTGGGTCCAGGCGTCGCGCGGCTGACTGTGCAGCATCCAGTAGGCGTCGGCGATGTGTTCGGGGTTGAGGATGCCACCTTGTTCCTTCAGGGCGTGGCGCTGCGGAAAATTCTTGGCGATCCATTCGGTGTCGATCGCGCCGTCGATGATGGTGTGGGCGACGTGGACGCCTTCCGGCCCAAGTTCGCGGGCCATTGATTGCGCGAGGGAGCGGAGGGCGAACTTGGCGCCGGAGAAAGCGGAGAAGCCGGAGGCGCCGCGGATCGACGCTGTAGCGCCGGTGAAGATGATGGTGCCGCGCCCACGCGGGACCATGACTTTCGCCGCCTCGCGCCCGGCGAGGAAGCCGGCGAAGGCCGCCATCTCCCACACCTTGCGATAGACGCGGGAGGTTGTTTCGCGGATCGGGAAATTCACGTTCGCGCCGATGTTGAAGACCACGGCCTCCAGGGGTGCGATTTCCGCTTCGATCTTTTCGAACAGAGCGACGACTTCTTCCTCGATGCGGGCGTCCGAGCCGAAGCCGTGGGCCTCGCCGCCGTCGGCGCGGATCTGCGCCAGCAGCGGCTCAAGTGCTGCAAGTTCACGGCGGGTGACGACGGCGGTGAGGCCTTCGCGGGCAAAGCGCCGGGCGATGGCGCCGCCTGTGGCGTCTCCGGCGCCGATAACGAGGACTGAACGCTTGTCTGGCATCGGAAACCCTCCGTTCAGAAAAGGAACCTACCTTCTTTCCAAGCCGACGCAATCCGGGCAGAGTATCGAAATGGAACGTAGCCGACCACAGACGAACCGCTGGGACGATCTGGCGGCCGATTGGTGCCCGGTGGCGCGGGCCATGTCGGTAATCGGCGATCGCTGGACGCTGCTGATCGTTCGCGACTGTTTCCTTGGAAAATCAAGGTTTGATCAGTTTCAGACGAGCCTGGGCGTGACGCGCCATATTCTTTCCGACCGGCTGAAACGGCTGGTGGAGGCTGGAGTTCTCGAAAGGAACCCGTATTCCCAGAAGCCGCTTCGCTATGACTATCAGCTGACGGATAAGGGCCGGGATTTCGCGCCCGCGCTTGTCGGGCTGAAAGACTGGGGCAAGCGGCATATGCCGATTCGGAAGCCAGCGGCTGGATAGGTTCTGGAATAGAACCTTGGTGACATAGCCGCCCGCCCACTGCAGCGTATGCGGACGGCTCTCGGCGCATCGTCGATGGATCAGTAGTGGTCGTCTGTTGGTTGGGCTCGCGGGTGGGTGCCCCCTCCGTCTCGCGTGCTCCGCACGCGATCCACCTCGCCCAGTCCTTCGGACTGATGGAGGCAATTCCCCCTCAGTCGCATCTTCGCATTCGCACCGGCGCGTTCGCCCTGCGGGATGCTGTAGCTCCGCCCCCTTTGGAGGGCCGGGGACGCGGGAGGGCCCCGCGTGGTTTGGGCATCCGCTCGGTTGAGCGGCTACCGGCAGTAGAGAGAAACGCGACATCCCGCGCCCCCGCGATCGTTATCCGCCAGCTGGATCACGGAGGTGTTTCACCTCTTGGACCCCGGAGGCCGGCGACGGAAAGGCTGGGGTGTTCTCACCCAGTCCCTGTGACGGCGTGGGCCGGAGCACCTCGCCGATTACTCCGTGCGTTGGCTGTACAAACAGCATTCCGCCGGACCAGACCGCTCGATCGCATCGCCCCCGCGCCGTTGAACATCGCGACTGCCCTCCATGCGGAGGCGATGGGGGCATTATACGTGCACTCCGGGGCCGGTTGAATCTGGAGGGCGCTATCCCTCAAAGTTTTGGGCTAGTGGGTTGAGTTTGTGGGGGAAGATTTTTGGCTGTCCTACGGATTTGATATCGCGCTATCCCCCAAACTCGATGGCGCGCGCCCCGGCCCTCGCTTACGCTCAGGCGTTCGTTGCTCGAATTGGTCCACTGGAACAATTCGTCCGCTGCGCGGACCGCGCCTCACCCCCTCCGTCTCGACGCTGCGCGTCGATCCCACCAGTCCTTCGGACTGAGGGAGGCAAAGCGGCGGTGCTGGCGCAGGCTACAGAATGTACTTCGACAGGTCCTTGTCGCCGGCCATGGCCGCAACTTTCTGGCGGACATAGTCGCCGGTGATGCGGAAGGCTTCGCCGGTGCGGTCTGAGGCGGTGAAGCTGATTTCGTCCAGGACGCGTTCGATCACAGTGTGAAGGCGGCGGGCGCCGATGTTTTCGACCGAGTCATTCACCTGCACGGCGATGTCGGCGATGGCTTCAATGGCGTCTGGTTCGAAGGCGAGATCGACGCCTTCGGTTTTCATCAGCCCGATATACTGCGTGATAAGGTTCGCTTCCGGCTCGGTGAGGATGCGGCGGAAATCGTCGCGTGAGAGCGCTTTCAGTTCGACGCGGATCGGCAGGCGGCCCTGGAGTTCGGGCAGAAGATCAGACGGCTTGGCGACGTGGAAGGCGCCCGACGCGATGAAGAGGATGTAGTCCGTCTTCACCGGGCCATGCTTGGTGGAAACGGTTGTGCCTTCGATCAGCGGGAGAAGGTCGCGCTGGACGCCTTCGCGGCTGACATCTGCGCCGGCGCGCTCGGAGCGCGAGGCGATCTTGTCGATCTCGTCGAGGAAGACGATGCCGTCCTCCTCGGTGATGCGCAGGGCTTCGCGCGTGATGGATTCTCCGTCGAGCAGCTTGTCGGCTTCTTCCTGCACCAGCGGCTTGTGCGCCTCTTTGACTGTCGTGCGCACGCGCTTGGTACGTCCCCCGAAGGACTTCGAGAGAAGATCCGACAGGTTGACCATGCCGATGCCTGAGCCGGGCTGGCCTGGAATGTCGAAGCCGCCCAGGGGCGAGGCGTTGTCAGCGACATCGACCTCGATCTCCTTGTCGTCGAGCTGGCCGGTGCGGAGCTTGGTGCGGAAGCTGTCGCGTGTGGAGGGTTGCGCCGTGGCGCCGACGAGCGCGTTGAGCACGCGCTCCTCGGCGGCGGCTTCGGCCTTTGCCATCACATCCTTGCGGCGGCGGTCGCGCACCATGGAGATGGAAATCTCGACGAGGTCGCGGATGATCTGTTCGACATCGCGGCCAACGTAGCCAACTTCGGTGAACTTGGTGGCTTCCACCTTCAGGAAGGGCGCCTTTGCCAGCTTGGCGAGGCGGCGGGATATTTCAGTCTTGCCGACGCCGGTGGGGCCGATCATCAGGATGTTTTTCGGCGTGACTTCCTCGCGCAGGGCATCAGGGAGCTGCTTGCGGCGCCAGCGGCTGCGCAGGGCGAGCGCGACGGCGCGCTTGGCATCGGGTTGGCCGACGATGAAACGGTCAAGTTCGGAGACGATTTCGCGCGGGGTGAATTCGGACATGGATTTCCTGAAGACAGTTCAGGCATGAACTAGGAAGCCTGAAGCAGCTTCGCTAGCTCATGCCTGCTGATGTCATCAAGCCAGTTCTTTTCTGGCGGAGCGCGTCACGCAGGTTCTGGCGGGAAGATCCGCCCGAGGGTCCCCTGTTGGGGGAAGAGCTTCAGGATGAAGCGCCGGGCGGTTCGCCAGCCGCCGCCGAGGAGGACGATCGCGCCGCCGACCAGAAGCGCGGTCAGCATCAGCGAATTGAGGCCGCCCCAGCCGGAATTGTTCACCAGCGTCCAGAGGGCGGCGGCGAACGTGATGAGGCCTGAAACGATCAGCGCACGGCGGTTGAGCGCCAGCGAGATCAGACCGAAGGCGACCAGCACGGCCAGCATCACCGTGGCGTCAGCGGTCGAGGCTTCCTGGAAGCCGTAGCCGAGCACGAGGCCGCGCACGCCAAAGATGATCTGCGGGGCGGCGGCCATGTGCAGCCAGAAGGCATGGTCTGCGTTGCGGGTTGAGCGCGTCGGGTCCTTCATGTCGAAAGCGACGGCGCAGATCAGTGTGCCGAGGCCAACGCCCAGCATGGCCGCGCCGCCGACAATCTCGGAGATGCCGCCTGTCTGAGCGACGAGAGTGTAGAGCAGGCCCGCAACGCTGGCGGCGAGCAGGAAGAGCGAGAACGGCAGGCGGAAGCGCCAGAAGATGGCGCCAGCGGCGATGGCTGACCCCGCGAAGCCGGCATAGCTCATCCCGACGAGCACAGCCCATGGGTTGGTATAGGACTGCGCCTGGTCGACCGGGGCGAAGATGCCGAGCGCTATGACGCCGGCGGCCCAGACGATGACGCCCGAGAGAGCCATCGACGGGAGCAGGAGGCGGCGCTTGCCGCAGAAATATTCAGCCAGCAGCCATGCGCCGATGAGCACGGGGACCGGCGACAGGATGACGACAAGCTTGAGGCTGTTGGCGACAGATGCCGCCTCCGACAGCGATTGCGGATCGATCATCCGCGGGCCGATGACGTTGAACACAGAGATGGACGACAGGAAGCCGAGGCCGACCATCAGGATGACGATGCCGATCGTGAGGAAGACGTCGTTGAAATTGGCGAGGAAGCGCAGGTTTTCCGGATCGAGCATGCGATCGGGATCGTTGCGGGCCTTGAGGAAGGCTTCGAGGCGCTTGGCGCCATCGTCGCTCAACGCGCCAGCCTCCACGGCCGCGCGTATATCGGTGCGGTCAAACATCCAGTGTCTCCAGGACGAAATTGCTGTTTGTGTAAACACAGACTTCGGCCGCGATCGTCATCGCTTTGCGTGCGATCTTTTCGGCGTCGTCTTCGTACTCATACAGCGCTCGTGCGGCGGACAGCGCGTAGTTGCCCCCTGAACCAATGGCCGCGATCGGATGCTCCGGCTCGAGCACGTCGCCCCTGCCCGTGATGACGAGCAGTGATGTCGCGTCGCCCACGATGATGAGGGCTTCGAGGTTGCGGAGGTATTTGTCAGTGCGCCAGTCTTTCGCGAGTTCCACGGCGGCGCGCTGGAGATTGCCGGGGAAGCGTTCGAGCTTCTGATCAAGACGCTCGAAGAGCGTGAAAGCGTCCGCCGTGGCGCCTGCGAACCCTGCGAGGATCTCACCCTTCTCGCCGAGACGCCGGACCTTGCGGGCGTTGCCCTTCATGATGGTCTGGCCCATCGACACCTGGCCATCGCCCATGACGACGAGCTTGCGCCCCTTCTTCACGGCGAGAATGGTGGTTGAATGCCAAGTGGGCTCAGACGACATGCGGATACTTTCCTGACCAAGACCACATTATCTCGTGCGGCGGAGCCAAACAAGCAAATTTATCGTTTTTCGATAATGCATAAGCTCAGGCACGTTAGCCAGAAACGCGATGGGCGCTAAATATGTCGTTACAAGTCAGGAGGCTGAAAGGGCATGGTTAGATTGGGAGGCATGCAGGCGCTGACTGGGTTGATCGGGCTCGCGCTGGTGCTTTCGGCCTGTGGCGATCAAAAACCCGGGGTGACAGAGCCTTCGGCAGCTCCTTCAGCGATTGCACCGCCGAATGCGAAGCTGGCGATGCTGGCCGTGTTCCCCGATGCGGTGAATGGCGAAGTGGCGATCCCGGCGTCGGGAGGCGCGCTTGCGCGGGTCGAGCGCCCGGTGACTGTGATCGCGGGCGAAGCGGGGCGCTTCTATCTGGTGAAAGCCAAGGAAGTGACAGCCGGATGCCATGCATGCTCGGCCAGCGTATCAGTTTACTACCTGCGGGACACGAATGGCGCGCTCAGCCTCTCCGCGCCATATCGCGATCTTTATGAGTCAGGCGGCTGGGGAGAGGCGGGCGAGATCACCGCCCTGACCCTGCCTCGCAATGGCGGCGTGGGCATGACGGACGAGTCGGGGTTCACCGCGCAGGGTTGCACCGTGACGAACGTGTCAGTCTATCGGTTCGATGAGAGCGGACCGAAGGACATACTCGATCGCGCGCCGTTAGGACGGTCGCAGGATGCTATCGATATCGGCGGGACGGTCATCAGGCCTTACACGCCGGATACCGACTTCGCGATCAACTACAGCGGCAACGCCAACAGTGTACCGATTGATGCGACGGTCATGTGGACGATGGAGAATGGCGTGCTGGTACAAAGCTCCGGCATGATTCCGGAAGCGGTTGCGTCGGGCTGTTAGGCGGCGAACCTGTCGGCTGGCTTTGGGCGATAGCTGCGCACAAACGCGTCGAACTCGGCGGCCGGGAGTGGCGGGGAGTAATAGTAGCCCTGACCGATCGTGCAGGCGCGGCGGAGCAGGAAGTCGGCCTGTTCTTTTGTCTCGACGCCTTCGGCGACGGTTTCCTGACCGAGGGCTTCGGCCATGGCCAGGATCATCTCGACGATGGCGGGGGCGTGCGGGTCGGTCGAGAGCGCGCGGACGAATTGCTGGTCGATCTTGAACACATCGAACGGCAGGCGGGTGATCGCCGCGAAGTTTGAGTGGCCCGTGCCGAAATCGTCGATCGCGAGACGCACACCACGATTGCGCAGCGGCCACATGATGCGCGCGACGCGATCCGCATCGGCGACGGCGGCGCTTTCAGTGATCTCGAGTTCCAGCAGCTGCGGCGGCAGGCCGGAATCATCTAGCGCCTGATAGACCGAGTTGACGAAATCCGGATCGTCGAACTGGTGCGGGGAAACGTTGACCGCAACGGACGAGATGATGCCCCTGCTATTCCAGCCGGCGGCAGCGAAGCACGCATCACGCATGACGCTTTTGCCGAGCGCCTGGATGAGACCGAGTTCTTCCGCGATAGGAATGAAGACGCCGGGTGAAACAATAGCGCCATCCGGCCTGCGCCAGCGCGCAAGCGCTTCAGCGCCGACCAGTTCGCCCGTTTCGAGTTTCACCTTGGGCTGGAAGACGGCGATGAATTCGCCGCGTTCGAGGCCTTCGCGAAGTTCTTCTTCCAGCTTCGATCTGGCGTGCGCTTTCGCCAGAAGCGCCTTGTCGAAGAAGGCGCGACGGGCGCCTGACTTGCCCTTGGCTTCCTTCAGCGCGACTTCGGCGAGCTTCAGGAGATCGGCGCCGGTCGTTGCGTCATGCTGGGCTCGGGCTACACCGAAGGCGGCGGTGACGCGCACCGGCTGGGCATCGAGCGTCATGCCTTCGGAGATTGCCTTTTCCGCATTCATCAGAAACTCGCCGACAATCGACTGTTCCGCGACAGGCAGGATGATGCCGAACTGGTCGGCGCCAATGCGGCCAAGAAAAAAGCCGCCGAGCTGCAGCTGCGAGGCCGAGGCGCGCAGGCGTTCGGCAACCGTTGCAAGCGCCATGTCGGCGACGCGCGGGCCGAAAGTGACGTTGATCTGCCGGAAGCGATCCAGATCGCAGATGATCAGGAAGAGCCCCTGCCCACCTGCGACCGCCGCATCAAGCCGGGAGACAAAGCGTAGGCGATTGGGAAGGCGCGTCACGGGATCGGTATAGGCCAGGGTGAGCGCACGCCGCATCGCCGCTTCCGACCGTTCGTGGACTTCGTCGACGGCGGCAAGTAGCGGCTTGAGCAGCCGGTCATCCGAAGAATCGGCAAGCTTCGACTTGTCCTTCGCGTCGCGCTTTCGGATGCCGCGCTCGAGATCGGTGACGGGTTTCAACGCCTGGCGGGCGATCGGGATAAGGAAAGGCGCAATGACCGCCAGCGCCAGAACGAGCACCAGCGCGTTCAGCATCACGATCGCCATCCAGATTTCCAGCGCCGGGCGCGGGGCGAATGAGAATACGGCATAGCCCATCGGGCTGTCGGGAGAGCCGATGGCTCGCGCGGCGTAAACGCGATCACCTGCGTTCAGGATGGCTTTGGGATCGCGCACCAGGGCTTCGAGTGATTTCGCTGGCGGCAGGCTGGCTGTGGAGCCGTCCTTGGCCACGAGCTGCCAGTTGGCGTCGAACACGGCGGACTGGCCGCCGGGCAGACCGTCGGAAAGCGCATCGACAAGATCCTTGATCTCGTTCCAGTGACCGGCTCTGACATGAAGCGTGCTGACGTCAGCGAGCAGGTTCACCCCGCTGGTGACGGCGATGGCCTGCTGGGTCCTGACTTCGCCTTGCGCCATGTAGGGCGTGGCGATCCATTGGGCGAGGGTCGCGACGACGGCGGCGCATATGGCGATGAGCGCGACACGGCCAGCGAGGCCAAGCCTGCGCTTGGCTGGGCGCTTCTGTTTGCGCTCCTTCGGGCGTTTGGCCGGCTTGTCGGGCATTTTGCTGCTGTCTGGTCCGGATTCCGGTGGCGTTCGGGCGTGCCGGGGCCTAAATGCACGCGCATTCAGGATTCCTCGACCGTTCGCGGGTAAAGCTAGATTCTGGAAGCGAACGCACAGTTAATGCCGGAGGCCCGCCCATGGCGGACAACGCACGCAAAGCCGAAGTGGTCCGTGAGACCAAGGAGACCTCGATCAGGGTCTCCGTGGACGTGGATGGCTCTGGAAAGTCTCAGATTTCCACAGGCGTGGGATTCTTCGACCACATGCTCGAGAGCTTCGCCAAGCACTCTGCCATGGATATTAACGTCGAAGCGAAGGGCGACCTTCACATCGACCAGCATCACACCATGGAAGATGTCGGCATCGTGCTGGGGCAAGCCTTCAAGCAGGCCGTCGGTAGCTATTCGAACATTGTGCGCTTCGGCCACGCCTACATTCCAATGGACGAGACTCTGGTTCGCGCCTCGGTTGACCTGTGCAACCGGCCCTACCTGATCTGGAAGGTGAGCTTCACGCGGGACAAGGTCGGCGTCGTCGATACCGAGCTGTTCAAGGAGTTCTTCCACGCCTTCGCGATGAATGCCGGCGTGTGCCTGCACCTTGAGCTGCTCTATGGCGAGAACTCGCACCACATCGCGGAGGCCAGCTTCAAGTCTCTGGCGCGCGCGCTGAGGACGGCGGCGGTGGTCGACGACAGGCTCAAGGGCCAGGTCGCGAGCACCAAGGGCTCACTGTAAGCGCCTGACCTATCCTTTGATCATTCCTGCAGGCTGATTGTCAGTCTGCGGACAATCATTTGCAGCTGCGGGTGGTCGCCGTCTGGAATGGTTCTAGCTCCTTCGATGCAGCACGCAGCATTGAAGGAGCCGTCATGGCCACGAAAAAGGGTACGCCCCCGCCGAAGGACTATTCTTCTGATCGCGGCAACGCTGATGAGTTGCATCAACACGTTCCGACACGCGGGCCGCATGATCCCGAAGGTCATCTGACGACCAATCAGGGGATCCGTGTTTCCGACAATCAGAACCAGTTGAAGTCTGGCCCACGCGGCGCGGTGTTGCTGGAAGACTTTGTCCTGCGTGAGAAGATTTTCCACTTCGACCATGAGCGCATCCCGGAGCGCATCGTCCACGCGCGCGGCTCCGCGGCGCACGGCTATTTCGAACTCTACAAATCACAGGCGGCGATCACGAAGGCCGATCTGTTCCAGCGCGCTGGCGAACGCACGCCCGTATTCGTGCGCTTTTCGACAGTGGCCGGAGGCGCCGGCTCGGTGGACACCCCGCGTGATGTGCGCGGCTTCGCCGTGAAGTTCTACACGAAGGAAGGCAACTGGGATCTGGTCGGCAACAACATCCCGGTGTTCTTCATCCAGGACGCGATCAAGTTTCCAGACCTGATCCACTCCGTGAAGATGGAAGCCGACAAAGGCTATCCGCAGGCGGCGAGCGCGCACGACACGTTCTGGGACTTCATCTCGCTGATGCCGGAATCGACGCACATGGTGATGTGGGCGATGTCGGACCGCACCATCCCCCGCTCTTTCGCGACAATGGAGGGTTTTGGCGTTCACACCTTCCGGTTCGTCAATGCCAAGGGCAAATCGACCTTCGTGAAATTCCACTGGAAGCCCAAGCTCGGCCTGCAATCCACGCTGTGGGATGAAGCGGTGAAGATCGCCGGCGCTGATCCGGACTTCCAGCGCCGTGACCTGTTCGAGCGCATCGACACCGGCAATTTCCCCGAATGGGAACTGGGCGTGCAGACGTTCGACGAGGAGTTTGCCGAGAGCTTCGATTTCGACGTTCTCGATCCGACCAAGATCATCCCCGAGGAAGTCATTCCCGTGAAGATGATCGGCCGTATGGTGCTCGATCGCTATCCCGACAACTTCTTTGCGGAGACCGAACAGGTGGCCTACTGCCCGGCCAATATTGTGCCCGGCGTGGACTTCACCAATGATCCGCTGCTGCAGGGGCGTCTATTCTCCTATCTCGACACGCAGAAGAGCCGGCTGGGCTCGGTCAACTTCCACCAGATCCCGATCAACGCCGCAAAATGCCCCGTCATGAACTTCCAGCGCGACGGGATGATGCAGATGCTTCAGCCGAAGGGTCGCGCCAACTACGAGCCGAACAGCCTCAACGAGGCTGGCGAGATCACCGGGCCGCGCGAATGCCCGGAAACAGGTTTCACGACTTTCGAGGAAGCTGAGCGGGAATCTGACGGCAGCAAGCTGCGCATCCGTGCGGAAAGCTTCGCGGACCATTACAGCCAGGCGCGGCTGTTCTTCCGGTCGCTGCACGAAGCGGAACAGGCTCACCTTGCATCGGCGCTGGTGTTCGAGCTTTCCAAGGTTGGTCTTGCGCACATCCGCAATCGCGTGATGAGCAATCTCGTGAATGTGGATGCGAGCCTTGCCCAGCGCGTCGCCGACGGACTCGCCATGCCGCTGCCCAAGGCTTCGCCTGCCGCGGTGAAACCCAGGGATCTGGACCCGTCGCCCGCGCTTCGCATCATTGAAGGGCCGCGCCAGCGCAAGACGCTGGAGGGACGATGCGTCGGCATCCTGTTCGCGGATGGCTCCGACCTCGCGGAGATCAACGCCGTGAAGGCTGCGGTCGAGGCGGCGAAGGGCAAGCCTGTGCTGATCTCGCCGAAGGTGGGAGGCGCCAAGCTGAAGGGCGGCAAGATGCTGGCGGCTGATGGGCAGCTTGCAGGCACGCCGTCGGTCACTGTGGATGCCATTGCGCTGGTACTTGCGCCTGCCGCTGCGGAGATGCTCGCGAAGGATGGCGCGGCTGTGCAGTTCGTCATGGACGCTTTTGGCCACCTCAAGGCCATCGGCGCGACGGACGGGGCCAAGGCCCTGATGGACAAGGCGGGTGTCGAAAAGGACAAGGGCGTCACCGGCCTTGGCCCGGACTTCATCAAGGCGGCCGGTATGCGTTTCTGGGATCGTGAGCCGAAAGTCAGAATGCTGGCCTGACCGGCTTTTTCGGAACCATGTTGGTCATGACATGAGGGCAAGGGCGCGCTATTCCCTTGCCGCATGACCCGCCTTGCAATCATCGACTATGGCTCGGGCAATGTCCGATCGGTTCAGCGCGCGCTGGAAGCCGCCGCGAACCATTTCGAGATCCCGTTGACCGTGACGCTGACCGACGATCCGGATCGTATCCGGCAAGCGGACCGCATCGTGCTGCCGGGCGTGGGACACTTTGCTGACTGCGCGGCGGGGCTGGCGAGCCGCAATGGCGTGACCGAGGCGCTGAACGAAGCGGTGTTCCGCAGCCGGCGGCCATTCCTTGGCGTGTGCGTGGGGATGCAGTTGATGGCCGATGTCGGGCGCGAGGATGTAGAGACGCGCGGGCTCGGCTGGATTCCAGGCGCGGTGGAGCGGATCAAGCCGAAGGATGCTGCCGGCATCGATCTGCCCGTGCCGCACATGGGCTGGAATGTGCTGACGGATCTGAGGTCTCACCCGGTTCTCAATGGGCTAAAGCCGGAGCCGCATGTCTATTTTGTACACTCGTACGCGCTGAGCGCGGAGCATCGCGATCACGTCGTGGCGCGTTGTGATTATGGCGGCAAATTCGTCGCCGCCGTTGCGCGCGACAATCTGTTTGGCACGCAATTTCACCCGGAAAAGAGCCAGCAAGCCGGGCAGACGATCCTGGCCAACTTCCTGCGCTGGAAGCCATGACATAAATGTGGGCTTTCAACCTGCGTGGACAACGCTAGGTTCCCAGCGCAATGGCGCACCTCCTCAATCGCCGCCAAGAGCGAAAGAACAGATGAACCTCTATCCAGCCATCGACCTCAAAGACGGCGTATGTGTCCGTCTGCTGCGCGGCGAGATGACGACCGCGACCTCGTTCAATGACGATCCCGCCGATCAGGCGCTGCGCTTTGCTGCGATGGGTTTTGAGGCGCTGCATGTTGTCGACCTCAATGGCGCGTTCGAGGGCCACTCGGTGAACCACAACGCCGTCTCGGCCATTCTCGACGTGATGCGTGCGCCGGTTCAGCTGGGCGGCGGCATCCGTGACATAGCGGGCGTGGAGCGCTGGCTCGATGCAGGCGTGAGCCGCGTGATCCTGGGCACAGCTGCTGTGCGCAATCCGGAGTTCGTGAAGGAAGCCGCGCGCGCCTTCCCCGGCCACGTCGCCGTCGGCATCGATGCGCGCGATGGCAAGGTCGCCGTGCAGGGCTGGGCTGAAGCGACCGATATGGAAGCCGTCGATCTGGCGAAGGCGTTCGAAGGCTGCGGCGTCGCCGCCATCATCGTCACCGACATTGGCCGCGATGGCCTGAAGTCCGGCGTCAATGTCGCCCTCACCGGCCAGCTCGCCGACGCCGTGTCGATCCCAATCATTGCATCGGGCGGCCTGAAGAATGTCGCCGACATCACCGCGCTCAAGAACCGCCCGGGTACGCCCATCGAGGGGGCGATCCTTGGCCGGGCGCTCTATGATGGCGACATCGATCCGGTCGAGGCGCTCCTGGCGGCCCGCTAGACGACCGATTGTTTGAAGACCTGCGGCGTGCTATGCGCGCTGCGTGTTCAATCGCCGCGGCAAAGTCGCGGCCTGAAGCCAGGAAAGGAGACTCCGATGCATCACGCTCATTGCGCGAACGCTCGTCTTCAATCCCAAGCTTCAGGTTCACATGAACATTTCGAGATGGCTGGCGCGTGTCGCCAGCCTTGCTGACCGAATACGCCGCAAGGCGGATCGGCCCCCAGACCCACACCTAGACCGCCGGCGGGCGCAACGCTCGCTCGCCACGAAACTGCCCCAGCATCTGCGCCGGGATATCGGCGCGGACGATGGCTAGGCGTTGACCTGCGCCCGCCCCCGCGCGAGTAGAGGCGATGCTGAAAGTTCGGGTCATACCGTGTCTGGACGTGAAGGATGGGCGCACCGTCAAGGGCGTCAACTTCGTGGACCTGCGCGATGCGGGCGATCCGGTTGCGCTTGCTCGCGCCTATGACGCGCAGGGGGCGGACGAGCTGACCTTTCTCGACATCACGGCGAGCCACGAGAAACGCGGCACGATGATCGACGTGGTGGAGCGGACTGCCGACGCCTGCTTCATGCCGCTGACCGTGGGCGGCGGCGTGCGCACGCCCGATGATATGGTGGCCATGCTTAAAGCCGGCGCCGACAAGGTTGCTATCAATACCGCCGCCGTGCTGGACCCGGAAATCCTGAGGGCTTGCGCGCGCAAGGTGGGGTCGCAGGCCGTGGTGATGGCGCTGGATGTGAAGCGCGATGGCGAGGGCTGGGTCGTCTATACGCATGGCGGACGTAACAGCACCGGGCTCGATGCCATCAAGTTTGCGAAGCGTGCGGCTGAGCTTGGCGCGGGCGAGATCCTGTTGACGTCGATGGATCGGGACGGCGCCAAGACGGGCTATGATATCGAGCTGCTGCGGGCGGTGCGCGATGTAGTGCGCGTGCCGATCGTCGCGTCGGGCGGCGCGGGCAATGTGCAGCATATGGCGGATGCGGTGATGAAGGGCGGCGCGGATGCGGTGCTCGCGGCGTCCATCTTTCACTTTGGCGAAGCGTCGGTGGCTGACGCCAAGCGCGCGCTGGCGGCGGCAGGCGCGCCTGTACGCATGATCGAGCCGGCGTGAGGGAGTTGCGCGATGCATGATCCGCTGGGTTCCGCGGCTTTCCTTGGCGAAGTACTCACCGAGCTGGCCAAGACGATTGATGCGCGCGCTGGCGCGGACCCGGCTTCGTCGTGGACAGCGAAGCTGCTGATGGGCGGGCCTGCCCTGACGGCGAAGAAGCTGGGCGAGGAAGGCGTTGAGGCTGCGCTTGCCGTGGCTTCGCAGGACGATAAGGCTGTAGCCGCCGAGGCTGCTGACCTCGTCTATCACCTGCTGGTGGCGCTGCGGTCGCGCGGCGTGCCGCTGGATACGCTGGCGAAGGCTCTCGAGGCGCGTCAGGGCAAGTCGGGCATCGATGAGAAAGCTTCGCGCGGCTGAGCGCGAGCAATACCGGGAGCGGGACGATGGGAGAATTCTCCGAGCGGATTGCGGAGCTGGACAAGCATTCGCGTGAGCTGGCGCATCTGGCTCCCGACGCAATCAAGGCTTTTGGAACGTTGAGCCGCGAGGCGCAGAAGGCCGGCGCGGTGGATCACAAGACGAAAGAGTTGATCGCTCTGGCGATTGGCGTCGCCATGCGGTGCGACGGCTGCATCGCCTATCACGCGCGTAACTCGCTGCGCGCCGGCGCCACGCGTCAGGAAGTGGCGGAGACGCTTGCCGTTGCCGTACAGATGGGCGGCGGGCCAAGCATGGTCCATTCGGCCGATGCATTGCGGGCTTATGATGAGTTCGCTGCCGCGCAAGCCACGGTTCAGGCCTTAGGGTTAGCGCTTCGATCGCAGGAAGAGATAGACCGCGCCGGACCCGCCGTGTCTCGGATGCGCGGTGGCGTAGCCCGCGATGAAGGGGCGCAAATCCGGATCAGCGATCCAGTCGAACAGGCGCGATCGCAGGACGCCGGTACCCAGCCTGCCCTTGCCGGTGATGACCAGCACGCAACGCGCGCCGAGGGCCGCCTGGCGCAGGATGAAATCGACGACTTCGCGGTGCGCCGTGTCCTGCGTGTGGCCATGGAGGTCGATGCGGGCGTCGATCTCGCTCTGGCCCCGGCGAATGCGGCGCTGGCCGGAAAGATCGTCGGGCGGGCTTGGGCGGCGGACCGTCGTGGGCCGGGGGGGCTCTCCTGCCCGCTGTGGCTCCAGGGTGGCGGCAGGTGATGATGACAGAACGGGTGTTTCGGGTTCGTCGTCCTCGATCACCCGGCCAGTGGTTAGCCGCACGGTGCGCGCGACGCGTGACCACAGCCTGCGTTCGTCGGGGGTGAGGCGGCGAGTCATGGCAGCTGGCTCACGGGCCGATCAGGTAGCGGTTGCGACCTCGTCCAGCAGCCAGTTCGGATCCTGGGCGCTCAGCGAGCGCTTGAACGTCCAGATTTCCTTGGCCTGGCGCATATTGTCGCCATCGCTGAGCTCGCTTTCGAACGAAACCTCCACACGCGCCATATTGGACGCATCGACCGAGGCGCCGGCAATGCGGGCCTGACGCAGGCGGACAAGGCGCATCGGCTCAGTCCCGGCCTTCTCACGCTCGGCGATGGCGGCGACATAGACTTCGAGTACGTCGTCATCGACCAGCGATTTCAGGGCTTCGCGATCGCCATCGGCGAAAGCACCCACGATCAGCTCGTAAGCGCGGCGGGCGCCTTTCACGAAATCGTCGGGGGCGAAGCTGGCGTCCACGGCAGCGATGGCTTCCATGCCGGCAGCGGCAGGGCCGGTAAAGGCAGCGCGGATGCGCGGCCGGTCTTCGCCTTCGGCAGGGGCGCCGTCTTCGCGTTCGGGCGCACGCGCGGGAGCTGCGCGAACTCGGCGCGCCGGCGGCTCAGCTCCGGTTTTCTGGCCAAGGACAGCGTAAAGGCGGGAAATCACGAAGACCGCAATCGCCGCAAGGATGATAAGATCAATACTCAAGACGACCTTCAGGTATTTCTTGGGAATTAGGCACAGGCCTTGCTCCCTGACTGATCAATATAGACACAAAACTCTCCGAGTCAGCCCGTTGTTGCGGGCGTCGCGGTAGCGTGATAGCCGCGCTGCCTTCCTTATATGCCAATTCTGGACCTGAAATTCCCATGACTGACGCGCCCGAACAGGATCAGACCCCGCCCGCAGCGGCCGGTGGACCGCCGATGATCCGGGTGCTGGCGCAGTACGTTAAGGACCTTTCATTCGAGAATCCGGGCCTGTTTGGCGCTCAGCAGGGCTCCAGCGCGCCGGAAATCGAACTTGGGATCGACGTGAAAGTCGAGCCGGGCCCGCCAGCTGAACAAATCTTTTCGGTCGAGCTGCGCCTGTCGGCCCGCGCCAAGCGGCAGGACAGCGTCGTTTTCATCTGCGAGCTTGTTTACGCAGGTGTCGTGCAGCTGCAGGACGCGACCCGCGAAGACGTCGAGCCGATGCTGCTGATCGAATGCCCGCGCCTGCTCTTCCCGTTCGCCCGCCGGATCATTGCGGATGTGACACGGGAAGGCGGACATCCGCCGCTGATGATCGACCCGATCGATTTCGTCGGCCTGTACCGCCAGCAGCGCCAGCGCGCCGAGGCGCAGCAGGCGGCCGCAACCACCGCCTAGCCGAACTTCTTCCAGATCGCCGCATCGCCCATCGCTCCGACAAAGGCGTCGTGGGCTGCCCTCTCCTCTGGCGTAATACTGGGTGAAAGCGGTGACGGACGCTGCCGTCGTGGCGTTTGCGTTGTGACCGTACGCTCATTGGTGTTGGCGGAATTCGCAAAGTCGAACGCGCGCTCGCGGCCCCCGCGCAGTTCGAGATAGGCCATTGCGAGGAGTTGCGCATCGAGCAGCGCACCGTGGAGCACGCGGTTCTCAATCGAGATATTGAAGCGCTTGCAAACCGCATCGAGCGACGCAGGCGCGCCGGGGCGATGTTGCTTCGCCATCACCAGCGTGTCCACAAACCTGTCCTTCGGCAGCGGCGGCCGGCCGAGAAGCTCAAGCTCGTAGTTCAGGAAGCCCCGGTCGAACTCGGCGTTGTGGGCGACGATGATGTCATCGCCGAGGAATTCCATCAGGCGGTCGACCACGTCCGGGTGTTCGAAACGCTTCTTGTCGCGCAGCGTGTCGTTGGTGATGCCCGTGATGCGCACGGTCGCTTCGGACACGGGGCGGCCGGGATTGATGTAGATCTGGAATTCGCGACCCGTCGGCAGGTAGTTGTTCAGCTCGATGCAGCCGACCTCTACGATGCGGTCGCCCGATCTTGGATCGAGGCCGGTGGTTTCGGTGTCGAAGACGACTTCCCGCATGTCTCGTCCTGTTCGTTTGCCGCCCGGATCCGCGTGCGCAGCGCCTCTATGATCTCGTCGATCTGCGCTTCGGCATAGGGAAAGCCGAAGGCCGTGTTGATGACGAAATCGGCGCGCCGCCGTTTTTCCGAGTCGGGCGTCTGACGGGCCAATATCGCCTCGAACTCCGCTTCCGTCATCCCGCCGCGGCTGAGCACGCGCTGCCTTTGCACATCAGGCGGCGCTGTAACCACAGCTATTACGTCGGCGCGCTTGTCGCCGCCGGTTTCGAAGAGCAGCGGAATGTCGAGCACGACGATATCCTGCCCGGCCGCTTCGGCCTTGGCGAGGAAGGCGCGCTGCGCGCCGGCGACGATGGGATGCACGATGCTCTCGAGCTTCTTCATGGCATCGGGATTTTTCGCGACCTTGTGACGGAGCTTCGTGCGGTCGATGCCGCCATCGGCGCCGATCACGCCCGGAAAAGCCCATTCGATCGGCGCAACCGCCTCGCCCCCCGGCGCATAGGCCGCGTGAACCGCAGCATCCGCGTCATAGACCGGGATGCCGCGCGCAGCGAACATCGCCGCCGTCGCAGATTTTCCCATGCCTATCGAGCCTGTGAGTGCGAGCTTGATCATGCGCGAGCCGCCACTGCCTCCCGGCAGGCCTTTAGCGCCCCCGCTTCGTCCGGGGAAATCCCGAACCAGATACGGAAGGCTGCTGCGGCCTGTCCCACCAACATGGGTAAGCCATCGTGAGGCGTCCAGCCGGAAGACGCAGCCGCTCCAAGCGTTTCCGCAGCGGCTTTGCCATAAGACAGGTCGAGAAATGGCCGGCCTTTTCCTGCGGGCAGCGCCGGCAGGCTGGCGCCGGCATGGCCGAGGCTGGCCGA
>JAUYSA010000336.1 GCA_030696545.1 Hyphomonadaceae bacterium | reverse complement strand
TGTTCCTGTTCGTCGTCATGATGCTCGACATCGACTTCGCCGAGCTGAAACAGGGCTTCCAGAATTACCTTGTCGTCGGCGTGCTCGTGGCCTTGGCCCTGCTGGCCGAGATCGGGATCGTTGCAGCTGCCGCGAACTTTGGCGGCGGCACGTCGTTCAACGCCAGTCCGGGCGCCGCGACCAACGCCGAAGCGCTTTCGAAAGTGCTCTACACAGATTACCTGCTGCTCTTCCAGATGTCGGGCATTGTGCTGCTGGTCGCCATGATCGGCGCCATCGTGCTGACCCTCCGTTCGCGCCCGAGCGTGAAACGCCAGAACATCGCGCAACAGGTCGGACGCAAACGCAAGGACGCCGTCGAACTCAAGGACGTGCGACCGGGGCAGGGGATCTAGTCCATGGCAGGCGTGGAACTCACCCTCGGCCACTATCTCGCTGTCTCGGCGGCGCTGTTCACCATTGGCGTGTTCGGCATCTTCGTGAACCGCAAGAACATCATCGTCATCCTGATGTCGATCGAGCTGATCCTCCTCGCGGTGAACATCAATCTGGTGGCGTTCTCGGTTTTCAACGGCACGATCATCGGGCAGGTGTTCGCCATGCTCGTGCTGACTGTGGCGGCAGCCGAAGCGGCTGTCGGTCTCGCAATTCTCGTCGTGTACTTCCGTAACCGCGGTGAAATCGCGGTGGAAGACGTCAACGTGCTGCGCGGTTAAGGGAGCAGGGGCGTGACCTTCCAGGAAATCGCGGCGATCTTCATCGTGCTTGCGCCCGGCATTGCCGCGGTGGTGGCTGGCCTTGGCCAGCGCTTCCTTGGCGACAAGGGCTCGATGGCGATCACGACCACGCTGGTGGTGTCTGCTGCCGTGCTCGCGGCTTACCTGTTCTTCAACCAGGTCTTCGGTCCCCACGGCGAACATGGCGCGCACGCGACCACAATCGTTCTGTCGCGCTGGTTCGACGTCAGCACATTCGTCGTCGACTGGGCCATCCGCCTCGACAGCCTCTCGATCACCATGCTGTTCGTCGTGACCAGCGTGTCTGCGCTCGTCCACATCTACTCGATCGGCTACATGGCTGACGATCCGCACCGTGCGCGGTTCTTCGCCTATCTGTCGCTGTTCACCTTCGCGATGCTGATGCTCGTGACGGCGGACAACTTCATCCAGCTCTTCTTCGGTTGGGAGGGCGTGGGCCTCGCGTCCTACCTGCTGATCGGCTTCTGGTACAAGAAGCCTTCCGCCAACGCCGCCGCCATCAAGGCCTTCGTGGTCAACCGCGTCGGCGACTTCGGCTTCGCCCTCGGCTTCATGGCGCTGGTCTTCATGATCCAGCCTGCCGCCGGCGTGGATTATGCCGCTATGGGTATCCACCATTTCTCGTCGGTCGGCTTCGACACGGTCTTCAATGTCATCGTCAACAACGCTCCCGTTCTGGTCGGCGGCTCGGGCGCCCCGGTCGCAATCCAGGATGTGACGTTTGACTTCCTCGGCCTGCATGTCTGGGGCCTCGAAGTTGTCGGCGTCCTTCTGTTCATCGGCGCAATGGGCAAGTCGGCCCAGTTCTTCCTGCACACATGGCTGCCGGACGCGATGGAAGGCCCGACCCCCGTGTCGGCGCTGATCCACGCCGCCACCATGGTCACGGCCGGTGTCTTCCTCGTCTGCCGCTGTTCGTACCTGTACGAACACACCGTCGTCGCCGCCAACATGATCACCATCATCGGCGCCGTTACCTGCTTCTTCGCGGCGACCATCGGTCTCGCCCAGAACGACATCAAGCGCGTGGTCGCGTACTCAACCTGTTCGCAGCTCGGCTACATGTTCTTCGCCGCCGGCGTCGGCGCCTACGAAGCCGCGATGTTCCACCTCTTCACCCACGCCTTCTTCAAGGCGCTGCTGTTCCTCTCGGCCGGTTCGGTTATCCACGGGATGCACCACGAGCAGGACATGCGGAACATGGGCGGCCTGCGGAAGAAGATGCCGCTCACTTGGGCCATGATGCTGATCGGCACGCTGGCGCTCACCGGCGTCGGCATCCCGGCCGTGCAGGGCCTCCATATAGGCTTCGCCGGCTTCTTCTCGAAGGACGCCATCATCGAAAGCGCCTTCGCCTCGCCCGACACCTACGGCCAGCTGGCCTTCTGGCTGTCGATTGGCGCCGCCTTCCTGACGTCGTTCTACTCCTGGCGCCTGATGTTCATGACGTTCGAGGGCAAGACCCGCGCCGATCACCACACCTACGATCACGCGCATGATCCGCCGCTGGTCATGGCCGTGCCGCTAATTGTCCTGTCGATCGGCGCCGTGCTCGCCGGCATCGTGTTCTACGACGCCATGGTCGATCACCACGAAGCCGCCTTCTGGGGCGGCGCAATCTACAACGCGCCGGAAAACCACGTCCTGCACGACAGGCATGAGGTTCCGCTCTGGGTTCTCCTCGCTCCCGCCGCGTGCTGGATCGGCGGCCTGCTGTTCGCCGTGATCTTCTACCTGATGGCGCCGTCCATCCCGCGGAAGATGGCGCGCAATGGCGGACCAATGCACTCGTTCCTGTCGCATAAATGGTATTTCGACGAGATCTACAATTTCGTCTTCGTCAAAGGCACGGCGCTGCTGGGCGACGTGTTCTGGAAGATCGGCGACAAGAAGATCATCGACGGCCTAGGCCCCGATGGCGTAACCGGCGTCGCGAAAGCGAGCGCCGGCGGCCTGTCGAAGCTGCATACCGGCTACATCTTTCACTACGCCTTCGTTGTTCTCATCTCGGCGGTGGTTTTCGTCGCCTTCGTATTGCTCGGGCAGGGGCGCTGACGCATGGCCGGCTTGCCCATCCTTTCGATCACGATCTTCATCCCCCTCGTCGGGGCGCTGCTGATCCTCGGATTCCGCATGGTCGGCGGCGCCAATGTTGCGTCGAGCGCGTCCAAGGGCATCGCCCTGCTGACGTCGCTTGTCGCGCTTGTCGCTTCGCTGATCGCGCTGTCGAGCTTTGACGCCGCCAAGGTCGGCTATCAGTTCGTCGAAAGCGTGCCGTGGTTCGGCGGCTCGTCCTACAAGCTCGGCGTCGACGGCATGTCGATCGCCCTGATCGTTCTCACGACAGCTCTCACGCCGCTTTGCGTCCTGCAGTCCGCAACGTCGATCAAGGACCGGCTCGCGGAATACATGATCTGCTTCCTCGTGCTGGAAACGCTGATGATCGGCGTGTTCTGCGCACTCGACCTCGTGCTGTTCTACGTCTTCTTTGAAGGCGGCCTGATCCCGATGTTCCTCATCATCGGCGTCTGGGGAGGCAAGAACAAACTCTACGCAGCGTTCAAATTCTTTCTCTACACGCTGCTCGGCTCGCTGCTGCTGCTCGCCGCACTGGTTTACATGTCGATCACCGCTGGCACGACTGACGTGGTCGTCCTCCAGAACGGCCTGCACCCTGTAACCGGGGCCCTGCTATTCCCGCCGGAAGTGCAGACATGGCTGTGGCTTGCGTTCTTCGCATCCTTCGCGGTCAAGCTGCCGATGTGGCCAGTCCATACCTGGCTGCCGGATGCGCACGTCGAGGCGCCGACCGCAGGCTCCGTTGTGCTGGCTGCCGTGCTGCTGAAGATGGGCGGCTACGGCTTCCTGCGGTTCTCGCTACCGATCTTCCCGGAAGCGTCGCTGCTGTTCCAGCCGCTGATGTTCGCGCTCAGCGTCATTGCCATCGTCTATGCGTCGCTCGTCGCCTTCCGCCAGACCGACATCAAGAAGCTGGTCGCTTACTCGTCCGTCGCCCACATGGGCTTCGTGACGCTGGGCATCTTTGCGTTCAACGAGATCGGTATCCAGGGCGCGATCTTCCAGATGATCTCGCACGGCATCATTTCCGGCGCGCTCTTCTTCAGCGTCGGCGTCATCTATGATCGCATGCACACGCGCGACATCGCCTTCTACGGCGGCCTCGTTCATCGCATGCCGGTCTATGCGGCGCTGTTCATGCTGTTCTCGATGGCTAACGTCGGCTTGCCGGGAACGTCGGGCTTCGTGGGCGAGATCCTCACCATGGTCGGTGGCTTCCAGGCGTCGACCTGGGCTGCTGCCGGCGCGGCTCTCGGGGTGATCTTCTCCGCCGTTTACATGCTCACCCTTTATCGCCGGGTCGTATTCGGCGAGATGACCAACGAGAAGCTGTTCGACATCAAGGACGTTACCGCGCTCGAATTCTTCATTCTGGGGTTGCTGGCGATCAGCGCTCTGGCTTTCGGCGTCTTCCCAGGTCTGATCTTCGACCTGACCAAGGGATCGACACTGGAAGTCCTGCGCATGATCGGACAGTAGGAACGCGCCATGGATTTCCTCGCCGACATCAACAACGCGGTCCCCGAAGCGGCTCTTGCCGGCTTCGGCCTTGTTGGCCTTCTCCTCGGCGCCATCGGCGGCGACCGGG
>JAUYSA010000275.1 GCA_030696545.1 Hyphomonadaceae bacterium | reverse complement strand
GGCAGATTCCCCCGGCACTATCAACGAGAATGCCGAGATCACCAGCATGATCCAGCAAAACGCTCAAGAGGATGACGTTGAAGTCACCCACATGCAGAGCCCGAACCGGACGAAGGAATACATCCCCGGCCTGACCGATCTCTCCGACATGTCGATGGAGATCAACTATATCCCTGGCTCGGTGACCGATGAGTTCATCATCGCCTGGAAGGATGCCGGAGACACCCGTTCGACGCGTATCACCTACCCGAACGGCATCATCGACACCTTCCCGTCGTATCCGAAAAGCTATCAGCCCACGGCGAACCCCGGCGACAAGATGTCGGCTTCGCTCACGCTGAAGGTCGCTGGCGCCATCGTGAGGACGTAAGCGTATGGCGAATAGCTACAAAGGCGAGCTCGCCCTGCAGCGCGGGGCGAGCGATTTGATCCTGCTCTTCGACATCAACGCCATGTGCGAGATCGAAGAGCAGTTGGGATTGAAGCCCGACGCTGTGGTGGCCTCGTTCAACGGCAACATGTCGCTGACCGTGCTGCGCAAGCTTCTATGGGGCGCTCTTCGGGAACACCACCCGGAGATCGACCTCAAGGAGTGCGGACGGATCATCCAAGAACTGACTTGGCCCGTGGTGGCTGAAAAACTGGGCGAGGCCATTCGGCTGTCGTTCCCGGAACATGACCCGAAAGCCACGCCTGCTTCCCCTCAGCCGCCGCGGAAGACGAGGGCGGCGGCTGGGATTGGGGAAGGCTCTACGGCCTCTGGTGTGAACTAGACCTCGGACCACCTGACCTCTTTTGGCGCCAGACCCCGCGGCTGTTGCTGTTGGCCGTGAAGGGCAAGATCGAGGCCCGCAAATACGCCCACCGAGAACTTGCGTGGGCCGTATGGCATGGGGCGGTGCTGCCCAATACCGGCAAGAAGTTTCCGACGTTGCGGGCGCTCATGGGCTTGGATGAAGATCCAATCCAGACGGCTAGCCGCAAACAATCGCCGGAAGAGATCGCGGCGACGATGACCCGCTGGATGTTTGAGCAAGCTGGTCAGCGACGGGCAACCCGCGCGACGCGGCCACAATCACGGCGGGCTTAGAATTTCGCTTTCGGGAAGCCGCTGAACGGCGCGGGTTTACACGAGCCTTTGGCGTTCGACATGAATCGAAGACGCTGGTCGATCGTGGTGTCCACGAGATCGCCAGTGTGTCGCGAAATGTAGTGCAGACGGGTGCGGCCCGCTGCGTCGTCTATTTCCTTGGTGAAAGTGATCATGTCGGCCGTGGTCTGTTGGATCTTTCCGGCGCTGTCGCACGCGTCGCGGCAAAACCGTCCGGCTGCGGTGTCGATCCGATAGCGGGTCGAATAGGGCTCGGTCTTCTCCATCGTCTCCAGCGTGCCGGCGCAGATCAGATCGAACTGCGTCGGTGCGGCCTGGGCGGCGCCCGCAAGCGCCAGTGCTGCTGTGAAAGCGGCGACACGAACCATCGACAACTCCTCTTCGTGAACAACCCCTAGCCTGCAGGAGCGCGCATGGCTGTTAATCCCGCTACCATCGGCGCCTGAACGTCAAGCTGGGCCTCGACACCGCTCAGTTCGATGCGGGCATAAAGCGCACGCAAGCCGGCCTCAAGTCCCTGAGCTTCGCCAGCCTTGCCGGCGCTGCGACGGGGGCTGTGGCGGTCACGGCTCTGACCACGGCGTTTGTCGCTCTGCGCAATGCGCTCAGCTTCGGCGACGACATCGCCGACACCGCCAAGA
Source organism: Hyphomonadaceae bacterium (assembly GCA_030696545.1). Lineage (GTDB taxonomy): Bacteria > Pseudomonadota > Alphaproteobacteria > Caulobacterales > Hyphomonadaceae > UBA7672. The sequence continues at coordinate 2,578 of JAUYSA010000275.1, read as the reverse complement.
AACTCGCCATCACGACAGACGCGCTGCAGGAATACCGCTTTGCGGTCCATGCGCTCGGCGGCGATTACAAGGACGCCGACAAGGCCCTCGAGGCGTTCGCCAAGACGTTCGGTGCGGCGCACGCGGGGCTGAATAAGAAGGCCACCAAACCATTCGAGGCCTTGGGCCTGGACGCGAAGACCTTTACCTCGACCGAAGACGCCCTGCAGGCGGTGATCAAGAAGATCGCCAACCTAAAGTCTACAGCTGAACAGGCGGCGATCGCTGACAAGCTCGGTCTCAGCGCCATGCTGCCCGCCCTTCGCGACGGCGCAGGTGCGATCGAGGAACTGCGCAAGAAGGCCCATGACCTCGGTTACGTCATGGACGCCGACGTCATCGAGAAGGCTGGCGAGGCGAACGATAAGTTCGAAGACCTCTCAGCGGTTCTCGACGTCCAACTGAAGACGGCGCTTGTCGGACTAGCGCCTCTCTTGCTGGACGTCGCTGGCGGCTTGAACGACGCCGCAAGGTTCGCGGTGTCGCTGGCCAACGGCCTGAACAATCTCAACCAATGGGCGCCGTCGCAGGCGCTGATGAACATCTTCGCCGGCGCAAGGGGCGCTGGCGCTGGTGTCGGCAAGTTCCTCGGCACAGACCGGCTTGGCGCGGCCATAGGGCTGGGCGGACGCAGCCGTTCGCAATTGACCTCGGCGCAGATGAAGGCCTTCGCCGCCGGCAAGCCCACGCCGCTGACGGGTAGCCTGATCGCGCCAAGTGGTGGCGGCGGCGGGCGCAAGCGGAGTGGTCCCAACGTCGCTGAAGGCAGCGAGCGCGCGATCGAGACGGCGACGCGCGAAGAACTGAGCGCCCGCATGGCGCTGACTGAAGACATTCGCCAGCTAGCCGACCTCAAGTCTCAGCAGGTTGACCGCGAGCTCGCATCAGACAATCGCCAACTGCAGCAGGACGTCGCGGAAGGCAAAATCACCTCGGCGGCGGCTGCGATCGCTACCGCGCTTAACGGGCGAGCAGCGGAAGAGCGCAAGGCGCTCATCGCCCGTGAGACCGAGAACAAGCTTGTCGATCAGGAGCTCGATCAGCGCGAAGAGATCGCCGGATATTACGAGCGCATCTCCTCGATCAACGCCGACCTCGCGTCAACGGCGGCCGAGCGCAACGCCATCGAATTGAAGGCGCTGGCAGACGATCAACGCCTTGAGAAACTGAAGACCGAGACGCGCCTCGCCCAGCAGGTCGCGTCGGGTGAAATTCTCGCCAGTACGCAAGCGGCGGCTCTGGCTGCGCTGGCCGACATGCAGGCGGCCGAGCTGGCTCTGGCTCAGCGTGAAGCCACCATTCGCCTGCAGGACGAAGCGAGCGCGCGCACTGAGGCGGCGATTCAGCTGCAAATCGACCTGCTGGAAAGCCAGCGCGGTCTGGCCGACACAGCCGCGAGCCGTCGCGAAATCGATCTGGAAATCCTGAAGCTCGAGCAAGAGCTTGAGCGGATCAAGCTCAAGGAGGTCGTAGCCTCTGCGGCTTCCACCAAGATCGAGAAGGACATCGCCGCCGCCAGGCTTCGCAATCTGGCCGAGGTGCAAGGCAACGATCGCCGAGCCGCTTACGATCTGCGCGAGGCGTTCGAAGATACGGCGGGCTCGCTCAACGATCTGCGATCCGCCTTCGAAAGCCAGGACTGGTACGCGGCTGTCAACAGTCTGAAGTCCGCGTTCGACGGCCTGAAGATGGCTTTCGGCCCGAATGGCACCTTGGCGAATAAGATCGGAGCCGCAGCGGGTGTCGCCAATCTCGCCGGGCAAGCTGTCGGTGGCGTCGCTGGCGCTGGCCTCAGCGGCGCGGCGTCTGGCGCCATGGCTGGGTTTTCGCTCGGCGGCCCGGTCGGCGCTGCGATCGGCGCTGTCGTCGGCGGCATCGCCGGTCTGTTCAGCGGCTCCAAGGCCAAGAAGGCCGAAAAGGCCCAGGCCGCTGCGCAGGCTGCAGAAGAGGCGCGCCGCGCCGCTGAGGCGGAAGCCGCGCGGCTGTTGGAGATCGCCAACCAGAAGCGCGAACTTGAGATCCAACTTCTCGAGGCGAGCGGCAAGACACAGGAAGCGCTCGAGGCCCGTCGTTCCGATCAGCTTGCCTCGCTCGACGAATCCTTGCGCGGTCTTCAGCAGTCGCTCTGGGACGTGCAGGATGCGGCCAAGGCTGCGGCCGACGCCGCCGAGGCGCTGGCTGAAGCGCAGAAGCTTGCGGCCGACCGCATCTCCGATGCTGAGGGCGCCCTCGCCGACGCTTACCAGCGCGAATCCGGCGAGATCGCGGACCGGGTTGATCAGTTCCGCCAGCTTGGCGAGAGCCTGCGCAACTTCCGCCAAGGCCTAGACATCGGCAACCTGAGCAGCCTTTCGCCAACCGCGCAGGCTGCTGCGGCGAAGGCCTCGTTCAAGCGCGTGGCTGGACCTGCAGGGGCAGGCGACCCAGAAGCGATGAAGGCCCTGCAAGGCGTCTCTGAGGCTTACCTTGAGGCCGCCAAGCGCGTGGCGCCCGATGCTAAAACCTACGCCCGCGCATTGCTGGATGTGCGCACAGCCGT
>JAUYSA010000137.1 GCA_030696545.1 Hyphomonadaceae bacterium | reverse complement strand
CGGCTCGAACTTCGTGCTGCCCGCCAAGTCCCGCCTCGGCATTCCGCTGGTCACCATCAATGCGCCGTCCGCAGATTTGAAGCTGTTCCGGGTGGGCGAACGGGCGCTGGCCCGAATCATCTCCGGCTCGGAATTCCTGCGCCAGCTCGAGAGCTACTCGCTCGAATCCATTGCCCAGGACGTCGGATCGCCGCTCTGGGAAGGCGCGATCGAGATTGCCAACGACCCCAACCGCGAGGTCGTCACCAGCATCCCGGTCGACACGCTGCTGCCCGAGCGCCAGCCGGGCGTCTATGTGCTGAGCGCCGTGCCGCTCGGCGACAAGTCCGAAAGCTGGGACGTGCGGGCCACCCAGTGGTTCGTCATTTCCGACATCGGCCTTACCAGCTTTGCCGGAGAGGACGGGCTGTCGGTGTTCCTGCGCTCGCTCGAAACGGCTGAGCCGATTGGCTCGGTGTCGCTGACGCTGCTGGCGCGCAACAACGAGATCCTGGCGCGCGGCAATAGCGATGGCTCGGGCCGGGTGAACTTTTCGGGCCCGATCATGCGGGGCGAAGGCAATGTCGCGCCGCGTATGCTGATGGCTTATGCGCCGAACGGCGATTTCGCGATCCTCGACCTCGACCGCTCGCCGGTTGATCTCACGGAGCGTGACATTGGCGGGCGGACACCTGCACAGGCGGCGGATGCGTTGGTCTATACAGAGCGCGGCGTCTATCGCCCCGGCGAGCGCGTTTACATCACGTCCCTGATCCGCGATGCCGCTGCAAACACGGCGAACAATCGCACGGGTTCCGTGGTGGTTTATGGCCCGAACGGGCTGGAGGCGGGACGTCTGCGCTTCAAGGACGCCAAGCAGTTCAATGGCGCGATTTCCTATCCGTTCGAAATTCCGCGCACGGCGGCCCGTGGCGGATGGCGAATTTCCACCGAGATTGATGGCGTTGGCGTCGTCGGATCTGAAAATTTCTCGGTCGAGGATTTCGTGCCCCAGCGCATCGCGCTCGAAGTGGCGGCGGACGACAAGACGCCGATGCGCGCCAATGAAACGCGCCCTGTCACGGCCAGTGTGCGCTTCCTTTATGGCGCGCCGGGCGCTGACCTGCCCGTTGAAGGCAATGTTCGCGTCGAGACGGACCCGAACCCGTTCCCGGACCAGAAAGGCTTTGCTTTCGGCCGTCACGACGAGGAATTCCGCGAGTCGACTTTCGACCTGGCGACCGCGACAACCGACAGCTCTGGCCGGGCGATCATCTCGCTTGACCCGCGAGCGGCGGAGAGTGCGACCTCATCGCGCCCGCTGCGCCTTCGCGCTGTGGTGTCGGCCATCGAGCCGGGCGGACGCGCCGTGCGGGACGATGTCCGCGTCTCCTACAGGCCGGAAGAACGCTATATCGGCGTGAAGCCAGCCTTCGATGATCGTTCGTCGAAGGAAGGTGAGTCAGCGAGCTTTGACGTGGTGTCGGTGGATCGCACCGGCGCGCTGAAAGCTGCGACGATCAACTGGCGCCTCGTGCGCATCGACTGGAAATATGACTGGTATCGCGCCGATGGCGGTGACTGGCAGTGGCGCCAGTCTCGCCGGATTGTCGAACTCGAGTCCGGCAACCTGAACATCGGCGAAGGCCAGCGCGGCTCGATCAAGACGCGCCAGCTCGATTACGGCGATTTCGAACTTTACATGACCGAGGAAGCCAATGGCGGGGAGGCTTCCTACGCCTTCTGGTCCGGCTGGGGCGGGACGCCGGTGGATGGCGTCGAGGCGCCGGATCGTGTGCGCGTGCAGGTTCCCGAAACGCTGCCGGCGATCGGCAAGGAAGTGGATGTCACGATCGTAGCGCCCTATTCGGGCGAAGCGGAAATCGTGGTCGCCTCCGAGAACGTGATTTCGTCGCGCACCATCACGGTGAAAGCGAACGAAGGCACGCGGGTGCGCCTGCCTGTCACTAAGGCCTGGGGCGCTGGCGCTTATGTCATGGCGACGGTTTATACGCCGCGCGATGCCGTGAAGACGCCGAAGCCGAGGCGCGCTGTGGGTGTCGCCCACATCGCCGTCGATACAGCGCCGCGTACGTTCAACCTCGAGCTGGCGGCGCCGGAAGTTCAGCGTCCGAACAGCAAGATGACGGTGACGATTACCGCCAAGGGACCGAATGATGACGGGTATGTGCAGCTTGCGGCGGTGGACGAGGGCATTCTCCTCCTCACCGGGTTCAAGTCGCCCGATCCGGTCGACTACTTCTTCGGCAAGCGCCGTCTGGGCGTTGAGCTGCGCGACGACTATGGCCGCCTGCTCGACCCCAACCAGGGCGCGGCCGGCAACATTCGTCAGGGTGGCGACCAGATTGGCGGCGCAGGCCTGACCGTTGTGCCGACGCAATCGGTGGCGCTGGTTTCGGCGCCGGTGAAGCTGAGCGGCGGCAAGGCGACGATCACGTTCGACGTGCCGGCGTTCAATGGCGAGCTGCGGCTGATGGCTGTGGCGTGGTCGAACACGGGTGTTGGCGGCGCATCAAAGCCGGTGACTGTGCGCGATCAGGTGCCTGCGCTGCTGGCCCTGCCACGCTTCCTGTCTCCGGGTGATACGGCGACGGCGACGCTGACGCTCGACAACGTCGAGGGACAGCCGGGCGCTTACAATGCGGCGATTCAGGCGGCTGCGCCTGTTCGCGCTGTTACGGGAACGCTTTCGGCCAACCTCAACCGCGGGCAGCGCACCGATCTCGATGCGACGTTCTCGGCTGCGACCGAAGGCGTCTCGAACGTGTCGTTCAATCTGACTGGGCCGGGCAACTATTCGGTCTCGCGGACCTATCCGATCCAGACACGATCCGCCTGGATGCCGGCGAGCTATGTGCAGCGCACGACGATACAGCCGGGTGCGACGTTCTCTCCGGGAGCAGACTCGCTGAGTTCGTTCGTATCGGGGTCTGGCTATGTGCAGGTGTCGTTCTCGCCCATCCCGATGGACGCGGCGGCGCTGTATGACTCGCTCGACCAGTATCCGTATGGATGCACCGAGCAGATCACCAGCCGCGCGCTGCCTCTGCTGTATGCCAACCAGATCGCAGCGCTGGCCGGGCGTAAGACGCCGGGCGACCTGCGCAATCAGGTGCAGGAAGCTGTCTCGACCCTGCTGAACCGGCAGGGTGCGGATGGCGCGATTGGCCTGTGGCGCACGGGCGATGCGCTGTCGACGCCATGGCTCGGCGCTTATGCGACGGACTTCCTGTTCCGTGCGAAAGCTGCTGGCTACGTCGTTCCTGATGCAGCGCTCGACAAGGCGTATGATGCGCTTGAGGAGTTTGCTGTTCGCGAGAGCCGTTACTCGTCGAGCTACGACTTCGAGGTCTATGAAAGCCGCTACAACAGCGACACCGAGCAGAAGCTGATGGACCGTTCGGTGGCTTACGCCGCCTATGTGCTCGCGAAGGCGGGCCGCATGGACAAGGCGCGGCTGCGTTACCTGCACGACGACCGGCTTGGTCGCATTGAGAGCCCGCTGGCGAAGGCGCAGATCGGCGCGGCGCTCTACATGATCGGCGACAACGCTCGCGCGAAGTCGGCTTTCGATCAGGCGGAAGCGGCGATCGGGTATGTGAATGATGGCGACTACTACCAGACCACGCGTCGCGATCTGGCTGGCGTTCTCGCGCTGGCGCAGGAAGCGAAGCAGACAGATCGCGTGCGTCGCCTGTCGCAGCGTGTGGCGCAGGACCTGCCCGAACCGGACCGCCTGACGACGCAGGAGAAGGCCTTCCTTCTTCTCGCCGCCAACGGGCTTTCCGGTGGCCAGTCCGCTGTGAATGTCGCGGTGCAGGGCCAGGCGGATAGTGTTTCGGCGGGCGTGTACAAGATGCGCGATGGGCAGATCAGCACGCCGCCCGTGTTCACGAACCGTGGACAGGGGCAGCTCTGGGTCACGTCGATCTCGCGTGGATCGCCTGCTTCAGCTCCGCCGCCGGCTTCGGACGGCATGACGGCGATGAAGCAGTTGTGGACGCCGGGAGGCCAGGCCATCGACGGAACAAGCTTCCGTCAGGGCGACCGCCTGATCGTTGCGATCACTGTTGGCGCATCGGAAATGCGGAAGACGCCTCTGGTGGTGGCCGACCTTCTGCCCGCGGGCTTCGAGATCGAGGCTGTGCTGAGGCCGGAGGATGCAGGCGCCAACGGGCCGTATCGGTTCCTCGGCAACCTCGTCGCGCCGAACATTGCGGAGGCGCGGGATGACCGCTTCGTCGCAGCGTTCGACCTGTACGACCAGAAGCGGGAGACGGTGGCCTACATGGTTCGCGTGGTGACGCCCGGCACGTTCACGATGCCGGGTGTGGTGGCGGAAGACATGTATCGTCCGGACACCTACTCGCGCACGGTCTCGCGTACGATCACGGTGGCGAAACGGTAGGATGGGTGCGGTTGTATCTCTCGGGATTGACCTGAGGACTGCGACCGTATCGGCCTCGGGACTGCTTCTGTTGCTTGAACCCCTCCCCCTCGTGGGGAGGGGCGCAGGGGTGGGGGGCGGTTCATCATATGAAGCGCTCGAGAGAGCTTACCGTACAGCAGCCCCCCACGCCCCCACCCCCTCCCCACAAGGGGGAGGGGCGCGGCTGCTGCACGAGCACGATCAACCGCAATGAATGCGAAGCTGAAATCGGCAGCTCGATACCTCAACCCGCGCAACTGGTGGTGGCCGGCGGAGTGGTGGCGCAGGGTGGCGCTGGTCACGCTGTATGTGCTGCTGCCGCTGATGGCGGTGGACTTCTTCTTTCCCCCGCCGCTGAAGCGTTTCCAGGAAGTCTCGGGCGTCGTGATGGACCGGCGCGGGGCTGTGCTTCGGGTGTTTCCGGTCGAGGACGGCAAATGGCGGTTGCGCGCGCATGTTGAGGAGCTGGACCCGGACTTCATCGAGGCGCTGAAGGCGTATGAGGACAAGCGCTTTTTCGAGCATGGCGGCGTGGATTTCGCAGCACTAACGCGGGCGGCGGCGTCGCTGGCGACATCGGGGCGGATTGTTTCGGGCGGCTCGACCATCACGATGCAGACGGCGCGCCTGCTGGAGCCGAGGCCGCGCAATATCGGCTCGAAGATCGTCGAGGCGTTCCGGGCGTGGCAGCTGGAGCGGCGATATTCGAAGGAGGAAATCCTCGAACTGTATCTGACGCTCGCGCCCTATGGCGGCAACCTCGAGGGTGTGCGGGCGGCTTCGTGGGCGTATTTCGGGCGGGAGCCGGATAATCTGTCGCCGGATCAGATCGCGATGCTGATCGCCCTGCCGCAATCGCCCGAAGCGCGGCGGCCCGACTTGCATCCGAAGGCTGCGATCGTGGCGCGCGAGCGCGTGCTGATGCGGCTGGCGGATCAGGGACTGTTCGCGAAGGACCTGGCGGCGGAGTCTGCGGATTATCCCGCGCCGAAGCGGGGCAATTTCCCGACGCTGGCCTGGCACGCGTCGGAGGAAGCGCTGAAGCGGGCGGGGGATCCGGATAATATCGAGACGACGCTGGACCTCGCCCTGCAGAAGGAAGTCGAACAGCTGGCGACGCGTGCTGCCGGGCCTTCTCGCGAGGGTGTGCAGGTGGCTATCATGGTGGTGGATATCGCGACGCGCGAAGTCCGCGCGGCGGCGGGATCGGCGAACCGGGCATCGGCGGGCGGTTGGATCGATTTGACAAACCGGCCTCGCTCGCCGGGCTCAACGCTGAAGCCGTTCATTTATGGCATGGCGTTCGATGATGGCGTGGCCTCACCCGACACACGGATCGCGGATGCGCCGCGCAGGTTTGCGACATACAGGCCGGATAACTTTGATCGCACCTTCCGGGGCGACGTGACGGTTGCGCAGGCTTTGCAGCATTCGCTGAACGTACCAGCGGTGTCGGCGCTTGATGCGGTGGGCGCTCAGAGGTTTGCCGCGGCGTTGAGCTTTGCGGGTGCGGATCTTTCGATGCCGCTGACGGCGGATGAGGATGCGGGCCTGGCGATCGCGCTGGGCGGCGCGGGCATGACGGTGCGGGATGTGGCGCTGCTCTATGCGGCGCTGGGCGACAATGGGCGAGCGTTGCCGCTGCACTGGTTGAAATCAGAAACCGAAGCCGCGTTGATCAAACCGGGCAAGGCGACGCAGATCATGTCGGCGCAATCAGCGCGGCAGATCGTGGATATCCTTGGCTCGGCGCCGGCGCCGGCAGGCCGGATGCCGGCGCTGCTGACGCAGGAAGCGCCCGTGATCGCATTCAAGACCGGCACGTCCTACGGCTTCCGCGACGCGTGGGCGGCGGGAACCGGAAATGGAAGCGCCGTGGTCGTGTGGATTGGGCGCGCGGACTCCTCGCCGCGTCCGGGCATCACCGGGCGCGATGCGGCGCTGCCGACTCTATTCGATGTCTATGACGCGATCACGCGGATCACGC
>JAUYSA010000107.1 GCA_030696545.1 Hyphomonadaceae bacterium | reverse complement strand
TTGGCGGCGTAAGCACGCCCTCGCCCTTCGACGGACGCACGCTTCGCGTGCTGCTCAGGATGAGGGCTACTGAACCAGCAGCAGTTTAGCCCTCATCCTGAGCAGGCCCGAAGGGCCGCCCGTCGAAGGACGAGGGCGTACTCGCCAAACTCAGCCTAAAGCACCCGCCCCGGATTCATCCGCCCGTTCGGGTCCAGCGCCTTCTTAACCGCGCGCATCATCTCCATCTCGACCGGAGATTTCCGCCACGCCAGCTCATCGCGCTTAAGCCGGCCAATGCCGTGCTCCGCCGAGATCGACCCGTTCAGGCTCGCGATCAGGTCATGGATCGCGTGGGAAACTTCAAGGCCTTCCTTCGTCACGAACGCATCCTGATCGACACCCGGCGGCGGGGTCACGTTGAAATGGATATTGCCATCACCCACATGCCCGAACGCAATGATATCCACGCCCGGCGCCATCGACATGGCCAGCGCCGCGCCACGATCCATGAACTCCGCCACACGCGACACCGGCACCGACACATCATGCTTCAGCGCCTTGCCATGCGCCCGCTCGGCCACTGCGATGTTCTCGCGGATCTTCCACACCATCGCCTTCTGCGCCTCGTTCTCGCAGATCACCGCATCAGCCGCGACGCCCTTCTCGATGGCATCGCCCAGCAGCGTCTCCATCATGTCCCGCGCGCCATCTTCGCGCGGCAGCGACAGCTCGATCAGCACGCGCCACGCCGCCGTCGTCGGCAGCGGATCGCGCGTATCCGGAATATGCTTGAGCACCAGCTCAAGCCCCAACTTCGGAACGATCTCGAACCCCGTCACCGCCCCGCCTGTCACCGCCTTCGCGATCTGCAACAGCTCGACTGCCTTCGCCGGTGAATCAACAACGGCCCACGCCGTCTCCTTCACCGCCGGTTTCGGGAACAACTTCAACGTCGCAGCAGTAACAATGCCCAGCGTACCCTCAGCCCCGATGAACAGGTGCTTGAGGTCGTAACCTGTATTGTCCTTCCGCAATCCGCGCAGGCCGTTCCAGATCCGCCCATCCGGCAGAACCGCCTCGATGCCCAGCACCAGATCGCGCATCATCCCGTAGCGCAGCACGCCCACCCCGCCCGCATTGGTCGAGATCAACCCGCCGATCATCGCCACGCCCTGCGCGCCGAGCGACAGCGGAAACAACCGCCCATTCTCGTCGGCAATGTCCTGCGCCCGCGTCAGGATAACGCCGGCCTCCAGCGTCATCGCATCGTTGAGCACATCGACTTCGCGCACCTTGTTCATGCGCTTCAGCGAGATCAGCACCTCGCCCTCCGGCACCGAGCCGTTGACCATGCCCGAATTGCCGCCCTGCGGATTCACCGCGAAGCCGTACTCGGCGCACAGCGTCACGGCCTTCGACACTTCCTCCGTCGTCGCCGGCTTCACCAGCACCGGCGTCGAGCCTTTCCAGCGGCCCCGCCAATCACTTATATGCGGATCGATTTCGTGCGCGTCAGTCGATACGCCCTTCGGCCCCAAGGCCTCGGTCAGCCGTGCAATGAATTCGGACGTACGCGTGCCCAGATCGTCTGCCATGGCCATTCCTGACACTCGGGTTTCTAGCCGACAAGGTCCTGCGGCTTGCAGGTCTTGATGCCTGTAACGACTTTCGTGGTGATGAACAGACTGTCGAACTCGCCTTCGAAACGGAAGCCCTTGTCGGTCTGCCGCGCGCGGTAACATGCCGGGGTCGCATAGCCGTCGTCTTCATAGGCAAAGCAGGCCTCGCCTTTTGGCGAAATGGTAAGCCTGCCCTTCATGAGGCCGTCCGGCGTTTCATAAAGCGTCTCGCCGCTGGGCTCGACGCATTCACGCCACGAAAACCCAAAGGTCGGCGAATACCCCGTCATCTCGATACCGAACAACGACGCCCTGAGCTGAGACCCGCTCATCACCGGGCCGCCCTTCACGAGCTGCGCCATCGCTGGCGCGCCAGCCAGCGCCATCAGAAAGAGTCCCGCGCAAATCGTTCGCATCAACCTGCTCCGACGTAGCCGCAGACTGCCACAGCCCGGCGCCGGAACTAAGGCTTCTTCGGCGCCCGCAGAACCCATTGCTGCTCAGGGATCAGCTTGCACGCCTTCGTCCGCAACACGTCGCGCCCGTTCTCGTTCACCAGCTCGATGCACTGTACCCCGGCGTTCACCACCTGCCCGGTCTCCATGACCACCCATTTCTGCTGCGGCAGGTCCCAGCACTCGCCCAGCCCCAGCGCGCCGAAAGCATAGCCGCCGGAAAAGCAGCTGCTCTTCAGCCGCATCTGCCCCATGGCTTTCCGGTCGAGGCTGATCACCTGCCCGTAATTGTCCGAGCAAGGATACAGACCCACGCCTGTGTCGTGCCCGATACACATGCCCGGCCGCGCCTTCGATTCCAGCGACGCCTCGATCACATTGGTGAAGTCCACATACCTGACCTTCCACTGGTGCGCGCTGCCTTCGCGCGGACATTCTGCACCAAAGATCGTCGTTCCTGTCCGGCTCGCCTGCCCCATGACCGAGATGCAGCGTTCCGCGCCGCTGCGCAGTTCGCCTTCCGCATTCATGGTCCAGGTCTGCTCCGGCGATCCATCGCAGGTTTCCGCAAACAGCTGCGGATAATATCCCGCGCCACGGGGCGCGACGCATTTGTCGCCGTTCCTGATCGGCCCCGCTCCGGCCGCAGGCATCTCGAAGAATTGCCGCGCCGAGCCATCGCAGGGCATGCTCACGGATCCCGCATCCGAAAGCGTCAGGCACATCCCCGGCAACCTTTCCGGTTGCAGCGTCATCCGCCCCTGCACGCCGCTGGCGGGCTGCGCCAATGCAGGCGCCACACAAAGGCTCGCCGCCGCCAGAAAAATTGCTGCTATCCGCATATGCCGATCCCGCCTGCCGGCCCACTTCACCGCAGCCGCGGATTTCTTCAAGCCCTCGTGGCAGGCCAACCAGCTGCGCCTTGACGCCGGATCGCAGGGACGGTCCAAACAGGGAAAGTTCCAAGGAGACGCCCATGGCCTACGCCCCGTTCAACCTCGAAGGAAAAGTCGCCCTTGTCACTGGCGGCAATCGCGGCATCGGGTTCGGCTTCGCGCAGGCGCTGTATGACGCCGGCGCGGCTGTCGCCATCTGGGGCTCGAACGAAAAGAACAACCACGAAGCCGTCGAAAAGCTCGGCAATGGCGCACGGGCCTGGACCGTCAACGTTGCGGACGAAAATCAGGTCGCCGCCGCCATGGCTGACGTGGCCGCCCATTTCGGTCGCATCGACTCGGTTTTCGCCAATGCCGGCATAGGCGGCGGCGCGAAATCCTTCGCTGAATTCCCCACCGAAACCTATCGCCGCGTTCTCTCGGTCAACCTCGACGGCGTCTTCTTCACCCTGCGCGAAGCGGCCAAGCACATGATCGAGCGCGCCAACGCAGGCGACCCGGGCGGCTCGCTCGTGGGCCTCGCCTCGCTGGCCGCCATCGAAGGCGCCGCCCGCAACGAAGCCTACGCGGCAACCAAGGGCGCGGTCGTCTCGATGATCAAGTCGATCGCCGTCGAACACGCCCGCTATGGCATCCGCGCCAACTCCATCCTTCCCGGCTGGATCGCCACCGACATGACGCAGGGCGCGCAGGACAATCCGGCCTTCGCGGAAAAAGTTATCCCGCGCGTGCCCATGCGCCGCTGGGGCGAGCCCAAGGATTTCGGCGGCATAGCCGTTTATCTGACGTCCGATTGCTCCAGCTACCATTCAGGCGACAGCTTCGTGATCGACGGCGGCTATTCGATCTTCTAGTCTCAGCCCTCACACCAAAGGACAGAAACGATGGCCAATCGATCCATTATGCTCGCGGGCGCCGCCCTGTCCTTGCTCGCTGCCTGCAGCGGCGCGGAGACAAAGACGGCCGCCCCAAAAACAGATGCGGAAAAGTTAGCCGTCGCCGCCGAGATCGCGACGCTGATGTCAGACCCGAAAATGGTCGATCAGATGTTTGACGGCATGGGCGCCTCCGCCATGGCCGCCATGCCACAGATGTGCGCGCAGGAAGCGCCTGAGCACGTCGCCTCCTGCCAGGCGCGCATGGCTTCGGCCGAACCCATCATCAAACAGGTCATGGGCGAGACGATGGACGAGGCAAAAACCCTGATGCCTGACCTGATGAACACGCTCGGCGGCATCATGGCCCGCGAATACACCGGCGAGGAACTCGCCGCGATGAAGGATTTCTACGGCTCGGCCGAAGGCAAATCGATCGTCCAGAAACAGCCCGCCGTCATGACCGAATACATGGGCAAGGTCATGGAAACGATGCAGCCGCTTCAGATGAGCGTCATGCAGAAAATGATGGAGCGCCTGAACGCCATGCCCGAACCCGCCGCCCCGAACTGATCGCCCCCGAAAATTTCTCCGTCCCCGGGGCGCCAGACCCGGGGCTATAATGCCGGCATGGCAAACCAGATCTCACGCATCCGCCACCCCGGACGCATCATAACGTTTATCGATAAATCTTCTCGCGTCCCGCCGCGCGCCTTGCTATGCCGTGGGCCAATCACCTTCTGCAGAGAGACCAGTCGAGCCATGATTCAGCTCCGCCTCGCCGCCACTGCCCTCCTCGCCGGTCTGGCGCTCACGGCCTGCGGACCCAACGAACCGGCCAGCAAGTTCGCGGCCTGCGACGCAACCGATACCCCCGCCGCTGCAGCCACCGGCGGCGGTCTCTCGATCCAGCCGCTCCAGTTCACCTGCAAGAAGCTGCCGAACGGCCTGCGCGTCTATGCGATGCCGGATGCGAACACGGCCAGCGTCTCCGTCGCCGTCTGGTATGATGTCGGCTCGAAAGACGACCCACAGGGCCGCTCCGGCTTCGCGCACCTGTTC
>JAUYSA010000104.1 GCA_030696545.1 Hyphomonadaceae bacterium | reverse complement strand
AAGGGGAAGGGCAGCGTTGCGCCGGTGAGGCGGTAGCCGCGGCGTTCGTACCAGGCGATGAGCGCAGTTCGGACGTTGATGACGGTCATCACCATCTGGTTGGCGCGCCACAGCTGCTGTACGCGGCGTTCGGCTTCGGCGATGACCAGCTTGCCAAGGCCTGTGCCGTGCGCGCCGGGATGGATGGCGAACATGCCGAAATAGGCGGCGTTGATGGCGGGCGTGTCGGTTGTTTCCGGGCTTAGACCCTGCAGGAGGCAGCAGCCGACAATGTTGCCGTCGATCTCGGCGATCAGGAAGCGAGTGTCGTCACGGGCTATCAGGCCGGATACTTCGTCGTGATCGGTACGGGGGCCGGTGAGGAGGTGGGCTTCCGATGTCCATTTGCCGGAAGCGTCAGAGCCGCGATAGGCCAGCTCGATCAGGGCGACGAGGGCGGGCGTATCTGCTGCAATTGCATAGCGGAAGGCGGGCTTGGACATTGGTTTGGCTCCGGCGTTGGCTAATCCATGGCGGCGCGGCGAGGTCAAGCGCGGTTTTGTGAGGGGCGGGGATGGCATGGCCGCTTGCGGGGCAGTGAGGGCGCGGGCTTAATCGCGCAAAGGGTGCTGCAGGAGACGGCCATGCGGATGCTTGGAACTGCGATCTTGATGCTGGGGCTGGCGCCTGCGGCACTGGCGCAGCAGACGTTGCCGCCGGAGCCGATGTTCTGCGAGCCGGCAAGCTATCCCTATGACGCCGTGGCGGCCGCGCCGTATTCGCATCGTGTGCTGTTTGAGGATGAGCATGTGCGGATACTCGAGATCAACCTGCCGGCGCTGGCGACGGAGCCGATCCATATCCATGCGCTGCCGAGCGTTATCATGGGGGAGACCGGCGGGGAGGGCGGCGGCAAGTTTCGTTACACGCAATACCGGATGGAAGACGGCAAGTTCATCGAGATGTCGCACAATGATATCGAGCCCTCGGGCGGATATCGCGCTGTGTGGTCTGGGCCCGAGGGGCCGCACGCGATCACCAATATCGGGCAGGTGAGCGTGAAATTCACGCGCGTGGAGATCAAGCCAGAGAGCTGTGCGAAGTAGCTAGGGCGCTTCGACGAATTTCTCGCCCGTGCCGGGGAGATAGACCGGGCCGAGCGGGCCGGTGGCGCCGCGCAGGAATGTGACTTTTGTCTCGAGCGTCAGCGACTGGCGCACGGCGAGCGCGGCCTGGAGGGCGGCATAGTCGGGACCGTTTCCGCCCATTGCGGCGGCATCGCGCGTGGCGGCCCAGTGTTCGACGCTGGCGTAGCGGGTGGTGAGATAGACTTCGTCATAGTCGGGGGAGGCTTCCTTGCCGTCTGGCGGCGGGATCACCTGCCACATGCCGACGACGCGAGAGCCGATTTTCTCGAAGAAGGGCCAGATACCGGTCTGTGAAGCTTCGAGGAATTGCGGGAACGTACCTTTCTTGATCTTCCAGTAGCGGATGGTGACGATTTCCTGGCCGGGCTGCGCTGTGAGGTTGCGAACCGGGCCGCGCGATGCGGCGGCGTCGCGGTTCATCTGCACTGGGTTGTTGTTGGGGGGAAGCTGCGCTGAGGGTGCGAGCGCGGGCGGCTGGGCCGTTGTGCAGGCGGCGAGGAAAAGGAAGGCCGAAAGAAGTGCGCGCATATGTTTGCCCCGTGCTTTGACGTATAGCAGCGGGGTATTGGCGCGGACGCAAGCCAAGACTTTGCAGTCTGGCTTGAGGTTTCAGGTTGGCGGGTGCTTCAGGGCTTTGGCGCCGTGCGCTGATACAGTTCGATCTTGTAGCCATCCGGATCGCGGATGATGTTCGTGCCGTCGACGATTTTTGCGGGCGGGTAGCCCGCGGCGGCGACGCGCTCGGCCATCTTGCGGCCGTCTGGCACGACAATGACGATGTTGCCGAATTCGGTGGCGCCGGGGACTATCTCGCCCTTGCGGATGATGATGAGCGTGTCGGCGCGGATGTCTCCGGTCAGGCCGAGAAGGTATTCGACGGGTTCACCCTGCGCCGGGACCTTTGCGTTGACCTTGAGGCCGAGGACTTCGGTATAGAATTTCTTCGAGCGTTCGAGGTCGCTGACGCGCAGGCCTACGCCAGAAATACGGATCGGCCTGATGTCGTCGGACGGTGCGGTGGACGGCGTCTGAGCGCAGGCGGGGAGGGCCGCCGCGAGGCTGGCTGCGGCGAGCGCCGCAGCGATTGAGAGACGAATGGACACGATGCGGTTCCTCGCGGCTATTGGCCGGCGCTGGTGGGGGCGGTCGTTGGCGGAAGGATCACGGCGGTTGGCCCGGCCTGAACCTTTGCGTTGCGGTCAGGCACGAGGCCGTCGATCACGGAGAAGGTCGTGGCTGACGGCTTGCTCGGTGGCGGGGCGCTGGCCTTGTAGGACGTGATCTCCGTCACCTGCTTGCCGCCATCTGGCGTCATGACGAAAGCGGGGAGAGCATCGACGCGCATGGCGTAGGAGATGTGGGTCTTCTCGCCTGCGGTGCCGGTGGGGCTGAAGTCGGCATTGCGCTGGAGCGCGTAATAGACGCCGGGCAGTTGCACCCAGGTCAGCGCTTCGATGACGGGACCACGCGCATCAACCCAGCCTTTGTAAACAGGCGCCCATGCGCGATAGCCGCCGACATAGCCTTGCAGCGAACCATCCGGCTTCATCTTTAGGCTGATACGCGAGCGGAGGAGATCGAGATCCTGCGAGTAGCTGGGGTCGCGCAGCATCACGTCGGCGGGGGCGGTCGAGGCGATGACGCCATTCTGCGTGCGGGCGGAATAGAGAGCCTCGTATTTTGCATCCGGCTTGATCCGGAAAGTGTAGTCGAGTGCGACGCCGCCATTGCCGTCTTTCACGATCTTGTCGGCGCTCATGTAGAAGCCGACTTTCACGTCCTTGTCGTTCATCGGGTCGGCGCCCTTGCCCGTGGCGACGATCACGGTTGTCCATGAACCGTTGCGCATCGCGTCGTTGAACTGGAGGGCGCCGCTGGAGAGGCGTTGCGGGCCGCGATAGGTTTTCCAGCAGCCGAGCGTCCGGTAGAAACTGTTGTCGATACCCTTTTCGCCGTTGAGGCCGGTGAAGCCGTTCTTTGTGTTGCCGTCGAGATCGATGCCTTCACCGATCGTGCCGGAAACGGGCGTAAGGCCCGGGTCAGGTGTTGAGGTGGGATTGATATAGACGTTCGCGCGGTCCTTGCCGCGGAAAGCCATCTGGTTCTGGCCGTGGACCGGACTGCGCGTAGGGTTGGCGGGATTGCGGAGCCACGCAGCTTCCTCGCGGGTGTAGCCCGCATTGACCATGACCTGGACCCAGTCGATGTCCGGGTTCGTGCCTTTCGGACAATCCGTGCCGGGGTCGATGACGCCGCTCTTGGCGCCGTAATACATGGCCGGCTCGTTCCATTCGATGACCCAGGTTTTCGTCCATTCCGCCGAAGCGGCGGCGGGGAAGGCGGCGGCCAGCGCGAAGGCGGCTATGGCTGTTCCGGTTGAATACCGCATCGCGCGATCTCCTACGCCATGACTTCGGTGATCGGGCGCGACGTCTTCATGCCGCCCGCGCCGAATTCGCCGACGGGCGCGCCGACGATCTGCTGGGCCGTGAGGGAGACGCGCGTGACGGATTCGCCCTTGGCCGCAATGTGCTGGCCGGCCTTGTGCTTGCCGTTGGCGCCGCCGGCGAGGAACATCGGGATGTTCTCGATGGCGTGGATCTTGGCGTAGCCGGTGTCGCTGAAGCCCATGATGAGGCTGCGATCAAGCAGCGTGCCGTCGCCTTCCTTGATCGCGTCCATCTCGACGAGGAAGTCACCGAAAGCCTGCATCACCATGCCGGCGATCTTGCTGGTCATTGGCTGGTAGCCGAGCTTTGCGTCAGTGGGCTCGTCGTGGGTGATCTGGTGGTAGATCTTGGAATCGCCCGCGATGTAGGTCTCGGATGAGCCGGCGGTGTGGACGAAGTTGAACACTTTGGTCTGGTTACAGGCCATCGCCATGGCGAGCATCTTCGCCATCGCCTTGGTGTTCGCGTTGACGATGTCAACGGATGCCGAGCGGTGGGGCTCTTTCGGCGGCGGTGGCACGACGCAGGCTTCGCACTTCTCTGGCTTCTGCAAGCCGATCTCGAGCTGGTTTTCCATTTCGCGCAGCGAGGTGAAATACTGGTCGAGCTTGATCTGATCGGCCTTGCCGACATTGGCCATCAGGGACTGCCGCTGCTCGGTGATCGCAGAGAGCACGCTCTGGCGCAGCAAGATGGAGGGATCGGGCTTCCAGTTGTCGCTGTTGGGGTCCTGGAAGCCTTCGCCGAAGATGCGCTCGTAGAGAGCGAGCGGCGTCGTCTCCGATGTGGCGAAGCTGTTGCCGGTGCGTGTGGAGTAGCTGACGGGTTTGCGCGAGACGGAGGCGTCGACATCCAGCACCTTGAAACGCGTGCCGCCGCCGATGGCGTCAGCGATCTTGGTGTCGAAGGTCGGGCCGTCGAACCTGGTCGAGCCAGCGGGGGCGATGCCGGTGAGAATAGAGGCGTGGCCGCTCCAGTGGACGAGGTTGGGGCGTCCATCGCCGATGACGCGGAAGCCGGAGAAAACGGAGACCTTGTCTTTTACCGACTTCAGGGATGCGAGTTCAGGCGTGATCTCGTACCCGGCGCCGGTGGTCTTCGGCACCCAGCGTGTGCCGCCTGTTGGCGTATCAGTAAGGCCGAGGCCCCAGAAATATGTGCCGAAACGGGTCGGCAGCTTGGCGCCTTCCGCATACGCGGTGCCGTTCCCGTTCAGGAATGTGTCGAGCGCGGGGAGGCCGACGCAGACGCCGGCTCCGCCGAGCAGCCCGCGCATCAGAGAGCGGCGATTGAAACGGAGAGACATGAGCGGCTCCTTGCTCAAAGCGGCTTCGCGGCGGATGGGGATGCAAGCCGGGGAATGACCGGCTTGAGGAATTCCGGGCTGGAGGCGATCTGCGCCATCAGGCTGGGGAGGACATATCCGCTGCTTGCGAAAGCAGCGGTCTGGTCGGCGATGTAATCTTCGTCGCGTTCGTCCGTGGGACGGCCGACGCCATAGGCATAGACGTTGCGCACGAGGCAGGCGGGGATTTTTGGGTCATCGCGGAGGTACTTCGCGAGGCCCTGCGCGCCTTCGAACTTCTTGCCGTCGAGATCGGCGCTGACGTCGATACGGGAGCCGTTCTCCATCGTGCGGAGCTGGCCGAGGCCGTCGAAGTGTTCGAGTGCGAGGCCGGGCGGATCGCTGCGACGGTGGCAGGCGGTGCAGCCGGTGTTTTCCATGTGATCGAGCAGGCGGCCACGAACGGTGCCTTTCGCGCTGTCCTGCACTTTCGAGAAATCGACATCGGCGGGCGGCTCTGGCGTGGGCTCGCACATGAAAATCTCGTGCACCTTCACGCCGCGACGCGTCGGGGATGAGCCTGCCGGGTGGGCAAACAGCGAGAGGAAGCTGACCTGCGTGAGAATACCGGCGCGCTCGGACGATTCAGGGAAGGTGTAGGGCGCCCATGCGTTCGAGGAGCTGTAGGGAACTTTGTACACCGAGGCGAGGTAGCGGTTGATGAAGGTCTCGTTGGACGAGAAGAGATCGCGATAATCCCGCTTCTTGGCGACGAGCAGGTCGATGGTCGTTTTAAGCGTCTGTTCTTTCGCGCTGTCCGCCACGGCCTGATTGAATTTTGGATAGGTGGCCGGGTCCTTGATCAGGTTGTCGAAGCCGTCGAGCTGCAGCATGTCCGTGAAGAAAGCGCGTGCGCCATCTTCGAAGCGCGGAGAGGCGACGAGACGGTCGAGCTGCTTGCGGAGGCCGGCGGAGGTGTGGATGTCGCCGCTGCTGGCTGCGGCGCGCAGCTCGGCGTCGGGCGTAGTGTCCCAGAGCAGGTACGAGATGCGCGATGCTTTTGAGTATCCATCGAGGCGGTAGGTGCGAGGATTGGCGGGGTCGGCCTCGGCCGTTTCCATCCGGAAGATGAAATCGGGATCCATCAGCAAGCTGGTCAGTGCGAGCTGCAGGCCGGTGTAAAAGTCGCCGGATTGTTGAGTGCCAACCGACGCGGGCTTGAGGCGCGCTGTTGTTTCCGCCTCGGTGAGCGGACGGCGGAAGAGTTGCTGGCCATAACTGCCGACAAACTGACGCGCGCACGCTTCGTCCATCTTGCGCGTGTCCTTCGGGGTGCAGCCGACAGTTTCCGCGCGCCGGGCCTCCCCGAGCGCCTGTTCGGAGATGGAGCTGGCGAGGGCAAAGTATTGCTCGAAGCCTGATGCTGTCAGCGAGAGCTGGCTGCTGCCGACCGCGAGCAGGCCTTCTTCGCGTTTCTCGGGCTCGAAGCGCGCACTGATCTTGATGTCTGGTCCGAAAACGTCAGCGATGGTGTGGCGGTACTGGGTTTCGGTGATCCTGCGGACGCCGACCTTGACCGGCGTGACGGGGCCCGCAGCCTGAGCCCAGACAGGTAAAGGCGTTGCGGTCGTGAAGGTGGCGGCGCCAAAAAGGCCCGCAACCGCAAGCGCCGCCCAGACGAGGCCAGCTTTTGTCGCCAACTGTTTTCCCTCCGCAACGCGCTGCAGCGCCGGGCTTGCGCCTCTTTTGCGGTCCAACTAGACCGTAAGTGCATTTAGTAGTCAATATGGCTGCGCGCGGCGTAAAATGTGCCCGGAGGCTGGAATGGAGCGGGAAATGGCTGGATTGCGTGGGTGCATCATGGCGGCAGTGATTGCTATCGCGCCCGCCTCCATTGCGCAGGTCGCACAGCCTTTGGCGGCGCCGCCGGTTGAGGCGCTGACGGGCGATCCTGATGCGGGGGCGGAGTTTTATGCGACCGAGTGCAAGGGGTGTCACGCCGTCTCGATCGCGCCGACGCTGCGCGGTGTGATTGGCCGGCCGGTGGCAAGCGTCGCGGGTTTTTCGGGATATAGCGAAGCGCTGAAGGCCAAGGCGGCGCTGGCGTGGACGCCGGAAACGCTCGACATTTTCCTGAAGGGGCCGATGGATTTCGCGCCCGGCACGCTGATGACCAAGGCGATTGAAGATGCGCAGGTTCGCGCGGACGTCATCGCCTATATCGCGACACTGCCTCCGCCGCGATCCTGAGCAGGCCGGCGGATCGTTGTCCGTTCACTGATTATGGACTTTGCGGAAGCCGTCTTCCATCATAGGCCGATTGGGTAGCCAGGCGTGATCGCCTGCTGGTGGAAGCTGAAAATGGTAGCCAAGCGCGGACCACGAGCCAAGGACAATGACAACGTTGTAGCGATCCGCGGGCCTCATGCGGAGCGCACGGCCGCCATGCGGAAGCGGCTGATTGATGCCGCCATCGAGTGCCTTCAGAAGTCCGGCTATGGCGCGACGACATTGCAGCTTG
This sequence comes from Hyphomonadaceae bacterium, assembly GCA_030696545.1. Lineage (GTDB taxonomy): Bacteria > Pseudomonadota > Alphaproteobacteria > Caulobacterales > Hyphomonadaceae > UBA7672. The sequence goes on along the minus strand of JAUYSA010000104.1, from coordinate 5,178 downwards.
TGACGGATCGGGCTGGCGCCAGCCGCGGCGCCATTCTCCACCATTTTCCTAACAAGGTAGATCTGATGATCGCGGTGGCCGAGTACGCCGCCGAGAAGCAGAACCGCCATGTCGCGCGCCTGCTTGCCAATACCCAGCCGGGGATGGATCGGTTCATGGCCATCACCATGGCGACATGGGATGCGATGCAGCGCCCGCCTTCGATTGCCCTGCTGGAGATCATGGTGGGTTCGCGCAGCGATCCAGATCTTGGTGCGCGCTTTCCCGCTGTCATCGCTGCGCTGGAGAAGCGCCAGCGCGAAGGCATGTGGGAACAGGCGCAAAGCATCGGCATCACTGACAGGTCGCAGATCGAAGCGATGACGTGGCTTCACACTGCGGCTATGCGGGGGCTCGTGCTGGAGCTGAAATTCTCCAGGGATGCGCCCAGAACGAACGCAGCCATGAAGCTGCTGCGCCGTTACAAAAGTTGGCTCACATCCGAGCTTATCGTGAAACCCTACGAATAGCGTCAGTCGTCGGACGCGGCGGACTCTTGCGCCCACAATTCGCGGAAGGCGCGCCGGGGGTCGGCTACGGCATTGCTGGGGCTACCGAACACCATCGTGTTGCGTGTCTTCTGGTCGTAGGCAGGCCAATTCGGCGTGCGCGCATTGTTGGGATCGCCGGTGGCCGCCAGCGACACCCATGCGCCAGCGAGTTGGTCTGCGAGGCGCACATAGTCGGCATTGGGTCCGAGTAGCGGGAAGCGCAGGTCATGCATGGATGGCGACACGTCGATGCCATGCGTTGCGCCGTAGCGATCGCCATAGGCCGGCGATGGTGTTGTCCAGAGATAGGTCCACACAGGCGCGCCGCCTTGCGCTGCCTTACGTTCGGCCATCGTGAAGGCGCTCTTGCGGAAGGATCGGTCGGTGATGACGCGGGCGTTGATGATGAAAGGCGAGGCGCGCGAATCTTCGTCGCGATACATCTGGACGACCTTGTCAGCCCGGTCGCCGACCAGCGGGGTCAGCATCTTCTTCACATCGTCCCACGTCATGTCGAAGCGGGATTCGCGGTAGGAGCGCTCGTCCAGAACGGTCGAAACGACGAGCGGGATATCCCTGGACATTTCAGGGGCGCCGGGTGCGAATGGATGCGCAGGAATTGACGCTCCCATCACAGGCGCAAAGGAACGCGGTGCTTCTCCGCGCGAGCGTTCGACCGCTTCGACATCCGCTTGTGCAGCGAGCAGGGCGGTGAAGGGCAGGTCCTGCAGCTTGCGGATGTCTTTCCGCGAGACGCCGAGTTTTGCCAGAAGCTGGTCTGACGGCTTGACCGCTTCGGCGCGAGTCATGGCCGTGAGGCGCGAGCCGCTCATGACGCCGGCGCGCTGGTAGAGCCCTTTGGCTGATGGCATGGCGAGCAGGTGGCTGACCTTGGCGCCGCCGCCGGACTGGCCAACGATCAGCACGCGGGCGGGGTCGCCGCCGAATGCGGGGATGTTGGTCTTGATCCATTTCAGGCAGGCGACGAGATCCTGCATTCCAGCGGCGCCGGAATCCACGAATGCGCCATCATCACCGAGCCAGAGATAACCAAGCGAGCTGAGGCGATGGTTGACGGTGACGACTACGCAATCGCCGAAGCGCGCCAGCATCTCGCCGTCGCTGCCGGGCGAGTTGCTGGAGCCGCCATAGAAGCCCCCGCCATGGAAGCGGATAATGACGGGCCGGCTGGAGCTTGCCTTTGGCTCAGGCGTCCAGAGGTTGAGAACGAGGCAGTCCTCGCCCATGCCGCCTGGCTGCAGGTCATTCAGGATAAGGTCGGCATAGGCCCGCCGGCGGTCAGCGGGGATTTGCGGGGCGATGTTGCCGTAGTCGAAATGGTCGCGCACGCCGCTCCATTTCTTGACGGGTTGCGGCGGCATGAAACGGTTGCGGCCGCTCGTATCAGCGCCGTAACGTAGGCCCTTGAACACGGAGATACCGCCCGACACGATGCCCCGTACTTTGCCGTCCGCGGTCTCGACGATCGGGAAAAGGCTGGCCTCGTCAGCGTTTGCTGGTCTGAGAGAAGCGGAAGCGAGCAGCGCACCTGCGCCCACGAGAATCCCACGGCGGTCGATCATTGGCTGTTTCCCCGAATTCTACGGTCCGATCGGACTTCTATTTTTGTTTTCTAGCGGTACAGCCGACGAGTTTCCATCCCTGACGTGCGGAGCAGGCCGCATTGAATTGGGTGCATTATTACCCAAGTCACTGGGCATACGGGCATCAACGCGACTTTAATCGCGTGCCTTTAGACTTTAATTCCCTGCACTCCGGCCTGGCCCAGTCACATGAATTTGCTCGACGGCATCAAGAGCGACTGGATCTACATCACCGGCTTTCGCCGCATCATAGGCGCGATCGGGAAGTTCGACCCCGAAGCGGAATACACGCTCGCGGATGCGATCGAGGATGCGGTCGATGACCATGACGACCGGCTGTTCATCTCCTTCGAGGGGCAAGAGATCAGCTATGCCGAGTTTGACCGGCGTGCGAACCAGTTTGCACATTGGGGGCAGGCCGCTGGGCTGAGGAAGGGCGATTGCGTTGCGCTCTTCATGGAGAACCGGCCAGACTACATCGCTTTCTGGGCGGGCATGTCCAAGATCGGCGTCAAGGTTGCGCTAATCAACTACAACCTGACCGGGGCCGGTCTGGCGCACTGTGTGAAGATCACCAATTCGCGTGCGATCGTTATGAACCCGGAGCTGGCGCCGCAGTTCGAAAGTGCGCGAGAGCAGACGCCGCTGGATCTCGGCGCATTTGTGCTGGGCGGAGCGGTGGAGGGGCTGATCCAGATCGACGCGGAGGTCGACAAAGCCTGGACCGAGCGGCCAAGCAAATCCGTCCGGGCGGGCGTGAAGGGCGGTGAGGTTGCGCTGTACATCTATACGTCCGGCACGACCGGACTGCCCAAGGCGGCGAAGATTTCGCACGTGAGAGCGCGGGGACTGATGCGCGTCTTCAAGGACGCCACTGAAGCACACGCGAACGACCGTATCCTGCTGACCCTGCCGCTTTATCATGCGACGGGCGGGATGTGTGGCGTGGGCACGGCGTTGAACGCCGGCGCCTGCGTGGTTTTGAGGCGGAAGTTTTCCGCTTCGCACTTCTGGCAGGAAGCGATCGATAATGACGCGACCATGCTGGTCTATATCGGCGAGCTGGGCCGCTATCTGATGAACCAGCCGGCGAGCGCGCTCGAGAAGAAGCACAAGATCAAAAAGGGTTTTGGCAACGGCCTGCGCGCCGATGTGTGGGCGCAGTTCTTAGAGCGCACGGGGATCCACCACCTGGTTGAGTTCTACGGCTCGACCGAAGGCAATGTGAACTTCTTCAACCTGGACGGAAAGATCGGTGCAGTCGGGCGTATCCCGCGACTGCTTCGCTCGCGTCTGCCGGCGCGTATCCTGAAGTTTGACGTGGAAACGGAAGAGCCTGTGCGTGGGCCGGATGGCTTGTGCATCGAGGCGGCGGTGGATGAGCCGGGCGAAGCAGTCGGGCCGATCACGCATGAACCACGGCAACGCTTCGACGGCTATAACGATGAGGCGCAGTCGAAGAAGAAGCTGCTCCGTGATGTCTTCAAAAAGGGCGACCTGTGGTTTCGCACGGGGGACCTCATGAAGATGGACAAGGATGACTACATTTATTTCGTGGATCGCGTCGGCGACACATTCCGGTGGAAGGGCGAGAACGTATCCACCAGCGAGGTCGAGATCGCGGCGTCTTCCATGCCGGGCGTGAAGCACGCCATTGTTTATGGCGTTGCGGTGCCGGGTCATGACGGCCGCGCGGGAATGGCGGCGATGACGCCGCGCGACGGGATTGATCTGAAGGGGCTCTACAAGCATCTGGCGATGCAGCTGCCAGTCTATGCGCGTCCGATCTTTCTGCGATTGCAGGGCGAGGTCGAGACGACCGGCACGCTGAAATATCGCAAGGTCGATCTGGTGTCAGAGGGGTTTGACCCTTCCAGGACGAGCGATCCCCTGTTCGTGATGGATTCTGACAAGGGCGCTTATGTGCCGATCGATGGGCCGATGTTCAGCAAGCTGATGAGCGGCACGCACCGCTTCTAGGTCAGCTCTTCTCCGGTGTGATGTTCTGGGCCGGGTTGTTCTTGGTTCCCGTCTCCTTGGCGTCAGCGAGCAGCGTGGCGCAGGGCGCATCCGGCTCGCCGCCAGTCTGGATGAAGGGCAGCAGGCCGAGCGGACCTGCGATCGTCGTGAGCAGGGCGGAGAGGCCGGCCTGCAGCGCTGTTTCCCCGTTCAACGCCTCGAATGTCGGGTTACGCAGCGTGCCCCCGACTCGGATGTCGCCAGAGATCGTGCCGATCGACATGTCGTGGGGACGCGCGAAGACTTCGATGTCGATCGACTCGTTCTTGAGATTTACGCCGCCTGTGGCAGCGATCAGACTGTCCTTGTTGTCGATGACGGCTGGCTTCAGCGTTGCCTGACCGTTCTTGAAAGCGATGTTGGCGGCTAGGCAGCGCGATTTGATGTATTCCGGGCTCTTCTTGTCCTCCGTGACCCAGAGAAGAAGGATTTCGCCCAGATCCAGGCCGGCGCCTTCAACGGCAAACTTCGCCAGCTCGCTGTTGTTGGACCATATGCCGACTTCGCCGTTGGCGGATCCTGCGGCTTCGCGGAAGCCGGAGCCGGTAAGGGTCAGGTCAAATTTCCCATTGACGGTGCCGCGAACCATCGGCGTGTCGATGAAGCGGTTGATGGCGACGTTCTCGAGCGCGCCGGTTGCCCTGGTAATCGCTGGATCCTTGGTCGCGTTGATGTTGATCTTCGCATCAAGATCGCCGGTCGATGTCTTCACAAACGCGCGTTTGAAATCCAGTACGCTGTCAGTGAGGTTGCCGTTGAGGGTGATCGCGTTGATGCCCATTGGTGCATCGACCACTTTTGCAGCGACAAAATTTATATCGGCATTGACGGCGGCGAGACGCGTAAAGTCGATGCGTGCATCAGGGATGAGACGGGCGGAGCGGTCGTAAACCTCTTTGGCTTTGACCTGTTCCTCGTTCTCAGTTTCGCCTTCGCCCGTGCCTACGGGAATACCGAACACGACCCCAAGGTCATCAAAGTCGAGCTGATCTGACGTAAGATCCACGGTCAGCATCGGCTTCTTC
>JAUYSA010000083.1 GCA_030696545.1 Hyphomonadaceae bacterium | reverse complement strand
GATTGGCGAGGATTTTCGGGTTGTCGGGCGAAAGCGCGATGGCTTTCTGATAGTAGCCCTGCGCGCCGGAATGCTGGTCGAGCGAGTCCATGGTCACGCCAATGATCGACAGCATGCGCCAGTCGGACTGGCCCTCGGCTTCGGCCCGAGCCAGCGCCATGGCGGCGTCGGCGGCTTTGCCCTGGTCGAGCGCGGACTGGGCGAAGATCAGGGTAAGCTCCACATCGCCCGGCTTCATCGTCAGCGCCTGCGACGACACTTCGGTGGCGCGGGCGGACGAGCCGATGGCGCGGAGGACGCGGGCATATTTCAGGGCCGCTGCATATTCGTTCGGGTTCTTTTCGTATTCGGCGCCCCAGAACTTGGCCTGGGTGAGCAGATCCTGCCTTTCGGCCATGTCGCGCTCGGCCTGGGTCGCCGGCAGGATCGGGCTCGAGGCCGCGTCGACCAGGGCGAGTTCCTGAGCGTTAGGCGGGGCAGCCGTGATGCAACCTGCAAGGGCCAGCGCGGCAAAGCTAATGGTCGCGGCAATACGGGTGGCGGACATTGAGGTGGCGGACATGGGCAATCCTCGAATATTACCGGAATGTTGACGCGCGCCGTCTCAAGGAATCGTTAAGGCGGCTGTCCGCCCGGATCTGTCGTCGAGACTTCGAGGAAAACCATGCATCCTGCCTTTGTCTCCCGCTCTGCTTCTTCTGTGCCGCTGCAGCTGGTCACGGCAAAAGGTCTGGGGGCGTGGACGAAGGCGCAGCCGGCGCGGATCAAGGTGATGGTCGATGCCGCTGGGTTTCGCGGCGACACGGGCAAGGCGTTGTTGATCCATGGCGCGGGCGGCGAGCTGGAGAGCGTTTTGGCCGGGCTGGGCGAGGGGACGGACGGGTTCGCGCTGGCCAGCCTGCCGGGATCATTGCCGGCGGGAGACTATGCACTCTCCGAAATTCCGGACGGGCTGAATGGCGAAACACTGGCGATCGGTTGGGCCGACGGCGCCTATCGGTTCACGAAATACAAGGCAGGCGAGAAGCCTCGCCGCCTGCTGCTGCCGAAATCGGTTGATGCGGCTGAGGTGAGCCGGCAGGCCGAGGCGATCGACTGGCTGCGTGACATGGTCAACACGCCGCCGTGCGATCTGGGGCCGGCGGAGATTGCGGCTGAAGCTCAGGCGTTGGCGAAAGAGTTCGGCGCAGAGATCGAGATCACAACGGGGAAGGCGCTCGAGTCCGGCTATCCGATGGTTCACGCCGTCGGCAAGGGAGCGGCGCAGGCGCCGCGCTATATCGAGATCAGCTGGGGCAAGGCGAAAGCCCCGGTGATCGCGCTGGTCGGCAAGGGCGTCGCGTTCGATACGGGCGGGCTGAATATCAAGACGTCCGGCATGGCCCTGATGAAGAAGGACATGGGCGGGGCGGCGCACGCGCTGGCCTTGGCGCGGCTTGTCATGAGTGCGGAATTGCCCGTGCGACTCTATTGCTGCGTGCCGGCAGTCGAGAATGCGATCGGACCGAACGCCTTCCGTCCGAGCGACATACTGAAGTCGCGCAAGGGACTCACGGTCGAGATCGATGACACGGACGCGGAAGGCCGCCTCATCCTCGCCGATGCACTGACACGGGCGAGCGAACTGAAGCCGGAACTGCTGATCGATTTCGCGACGCTCACGGGCGCAGCGCGCGTTGCGCTCGGGCCGGACCTTGCTCCTCTTTATACAGACGATGAAAAGCTCGCTGCCGATATCGCATCGGCATCGAAACAAGTCGGCGACCCTGTGTGGCGCATGCCTCTCTGGGCCGGATATGAGAGTGGCCTGAAGTCTCCGATCGCCGACATGAAGAACCTCGGCGATGGGCCGATGGGCGGATCAATCACTGCGGCCTTGTTCCTCAAGGCGTTTGTGAACGTATCTTCATGGGCGCACTTCGATATCTGGGCGTGGAGGCCTGCGCGTTATGGACGCTCTGCGGGCGCCGCTGCGTGCGGATTGCGGGCTGTTTGGGCCATGTTGAAGGCTCGCTACGCGCGCTAGAAAAAAATGCAGAGGGGAGCAACACTTTTATTTGGGTCGTGTTCCCATTTTTATTCGTCGCGTTCTGCTTGAACAGCAGTCGAAATCGCGCGAGTCTATCTCCCAAGGGGCCGGCCAAACGGAGCTGTCATGGACCGCGCATCAGCGCTTGCCCTCCTTAAAGATGTACTGGCGGAAACGGTGCGGGCGGACGGCCCGGATCTGAATGTTCGCCAGGCTGCAATCCTCCTTCGCGTTTCGCTGGAACCCGGACCTCATACGGTACGCGGACTTGCGGAAGCTCTCACGCTCGGCAAGCCGGCGGTGAGCCGGGCGCTTGATGCGCTGTCGGGTCTGGGCCTCGCGGTGCGGGTCCCCGATGAAGCCGACCGGCGCAGCGTTCTCGTTCAGACGACGGCGCGGGGCCTCGCGGTTCTCGCTGGTCTCGGTGATCGCGTGATTGCCTGCGAGCGGGCCAATAGCGCTGACGCACAGAAGGCAACGCAAAAGCCGGCGGAGATGAAGCCGACGGCTTCTTCGCAGCCTCCGGTCCCAGCGCGGCCGGTCGCGCAGCCAGCATCGCAAAGAGACGGGGCGCCAAGAGACGGCGCCGGCTCAAACTCGCATGCAGCCTGACCGCTGGTCGAGCGAACCACGCCTCACACCTAAGGGGGGCCAGACTGCCAGTATAGTGGCGGGCGGCGAAGCCATGCGCATCGCAGCCGGTTCGGCGGCTCTTCGCAAAATTCCGGACGGGTCCGCTGAACAGGTCAACCAGGCCTTGTTCGGCGAGCCCGTCCGCGTTTTTGAACGGATCACTGACGCGGCGGGAAGCGAGTGGGCTTATGTCCAGCTTGGACTTGATCGCTATGTCGGGTGGATACGGATGGCGAGCCTTGGTCCAGTCGGAGCAGAGCCGACGCATCGGGTGAGGGTGCTGCGGTCTTTCATCTATGAGCGTGCGGACATGAAATCGCGGCCTGCGCGCGCGGTTTCGATGAATGCGCGGATGGCGCTGGGCGAGACGGTCGGGAATTTCGTGGAGGTTGTGGGCTCGGGCTGGATTTTCGCCCGGCACATCGCGCCGCTGGAGGAAACCGAAACAGATTTCGTCGGCGTGGCGCAGCGCTTTGTTGGTTCGCCCTATCTCTGGGGCGGGCGGGAAAGTGCGGGGATCGACTGTTCGGGTCTGGTGCAGATTTCGCTGCAGGCGACCGGGATCTATCCACTGCGGGATTCCGACATGCAGGAACAGACGCTGGGGATCGACTTCAAGCCAGCGGCGGATTTTTCCGACATGGAACGGGGCGACCTGGTTTTCTGGCGTGGGCATGTGGGGATCATGTGCTCGCCGACCATGCTTCTGCATTCGAGCGCGCGCGACATGCATTGCGAGATCGAGCCGTTCGGGCAGGCGGTGGACCGGATACGGCCGATCGCGGGAGATGTGCGGAGCGTGCGCCGCTTCAGTTAAGCTGGCGCCTGGCTTTGCGCCGCTACTGCTGAAATCACTCGCGTGTTGGTGGAGTTGGGTGGGAGCGAGAGCCCGTCATCAATATGGTTATCGGGCTGGGTTAGGGACTGGCCCGAGGGGTGCATGGGTGCGCCAACGGGCTACCAAAGGATGTTGCTAATGGACGGCGGATCAGTCGATCGCATTGAGCGCGAGCGCCAGTTTCATGACGCACGTTTCGCGGGCGGCGAGGACGATCGCTCGGCCCAGATGAAGTATTATGACGCGATCAAAGGCTGTTTTGATCGCTACGCCAAACGCCGGCTGGAGCTGGCCAAGGGCGCTGTGGTGCTCGAATACGGGTGCGCGCATGGTTACAACGCCATTGCGCTGGCAGGCGTCGCGAAACGGGTCGAAGGCATCGACATTTCGAAACAGGCCGTGGACGCCGGTAACGACGAGATCCGCCAGCGCGGCATCACCAATATTAACCTGTCGGTCCAGAACGCCGAGGCGATGGACTTTGCCGATGGCACGTTCGACTTCGTGTTTGGCTCGGGCATCCTGCACCACCTCGACTACGACAAGGCGATGGCGGAGCTGCGCCGCGTGCTGAAGCCGGGCGGTGTGGTGCTGTTCACCGAACCGCTGGGGCACAACCCGGCGATCGAGTATTACCGCAAGAAGACGCCTGAAGCCCGCACGCCGGATGAGCATCCGCTGCTGGTTCCGGACTTCCACAAGTTCAGCGCGACCTTCGAGAAGACGGACGTTCGGCTTTATGGCCTGACGTCGCTCGGCTCGGTCCTCTTCCGCAAGACGCCGCTTCAGGCGCCGGTGCGGGCGATCGGGCAGGCGGTAGATGCCGTGCTGCTGCGCATCCCCGGCCTGAAATGGTGGGCGTGGTACGCCCTCATGGAAGGTAAGCGGGCCTAAGGCCTGTCCTCTGAAAACAGGGCTTTAGCAGGTTGGCGCTTGATTCGCCCGAATCAGCGCACAAGTTGCAACTCATCGGTCCACAGGATCGAACCGTCAGCTGCTGGCGCGTGGGACGCGCCGCTTGTAGCGCCGGGAGTTGGGCTCAGGGCCAGTAAGACAGCGATGCGGTTTCCGGAGGAATTTCTCAACGAGCTGAAGTCGCGCGTGCGGCTGTCGGACGTCGTTGGGAAAAAAGTCTCGCTGAAAAAGCGCGGTAAGGACTGGGTCGGGCTGTCGCCATTCTCGAGCGAAAAGACGCCGTCTTTCTACGTTCATGACGATCGCGGCTTCTACAAATGCTTCTCAACGCAGAAGTCTGGCGATGCGATCACCTTCCTGACCGAAACCGAGCGGCTGACGTTTGCCGAGGCGGTTGAGAAGCTGGCGCGGGATGTCGGGCTGGAGCTGCCGGCGCAGTCGGCGGGCGAGGCGCAGCAGTATCGCAAACGCGCGACGCTCATCGACTGGGTCGAGAAGGCGTGCGTGTTCTTCGAGGACCAGTTGCGCAAGCCCGCAGGCACGGAAGCGCGGGAATACCTGCAGAAGCGTGGATTTGGGCCTGAGGCGTGGGCGCGGCACCGCATGGGCTTTGCCCCGGATGGCTGGCGGGCGCTGTCGGATTTCCTGACAAAGCAGGGCGCGACGATCGAAGAGCTGATCGAGGCTGGGCTGCTGGTGCAGCCGGATGACGGCAAGCAGCCCTGGGACCGCTTCCGCAATCGCGTGATCTTCCCGATCACCGATCACTCCAACCGGCCGATCGCGTTCGGCGCGCGGACGCTGGAGCCGGATGGGAAGCCGAAATACCTGAACTCCTCAGATAGCCCGCTCTTTCACAAGGGGCGGACGCTCTATCGCTACATGGATGCGCGCGAGGCGCTGGCCCCGATCAAGGAAGGTCCGCTGTCGCGCGGGCTGATCGTGACCGAGGGCTATGTCGACGCGATCGCGCTGGCGGAAGCCGGGATCGGGACGGCGGTGGCGCCGCTCGGGACTGCGCTGACGGAGGAACAGCTCGACCTGCTGTGGCGGGCGGGGCCGGAGCCGATCCTGTGCTTTGACGGAGATGCGGCGGGCATCCGGGCGGCCTGGCGGGCCTGTGACCGGGCGCTGCCGCTGATCGAGCCGGGCAAGACGCTGTTCTTCGTGCTGCTGCCGGACGGGATGGACCCGGACGATGTCGTGCGCGTCAGGGGCGCGCAGGAGATGCGGGACATGCTGGGGGCCGCGCGGCCGCTGGTGGACCTGCTATGGGCTCGCGAGCTGGAAGCCGAGCCGCTGGATACCCCCGAGCGGAAGGCAGGCTTCGAGGCGCGGCTTATGGCCGCTGTGGGCCAGATCAAGCATCCCGGCGTCAAGAAAGCCTATGAACGTGAGCTGCGGGACCGGCTCTACTGGCATTTCCGTCCGGGTAAGAGCGGGCAGGGCCAGTCATTTGCTCAACAGGGCGGTTCGCCTGGCAGGGGGTATAATCCCGGCAAAAAGGGTTTCTCGCCGGGTCCGACCGGGCTTCCCGGCCTTGGGCTGCTGGTTCGGGCGATCATGGTGCCGATGCACTTTGAGGCGGCCAGGGAGGCGCTGGCTAAAACCGAGTATCCGGACCCTGACGTCGAGGATATCAGAAAGGCCGCTTTTGACATGTACGAAAGCGCCGAAAAGCTTGACCTAGCTACTGTTGCAGCCCATTTACGTACCCTTGACCGCAAGCGGGCTGTCGAACTTTTGGAACCCTATCTACGTGGGCAGCTAAGCGTCAGCTTCGGTGCCGCAAGCCGTGATTGGCTTGACGCGATGGAACGGTTTCCGGTCGCCAGGAAGCTTGAAGGTGAAGTGCAGTCAACGAAGGTGGGAACTGGCGGCGAGGAGCCACTATCGACAGCCAGATACGAGGCGCGGCTTCGAGCAGCCATCATTGATCGGGAGAAGGCAAGCCGGTCGGTGAATGAAGACGCTGGAGACGACTCACCGATCAAGGGTGAAAACAAGCTACGAACTGCAATTGAGAAGGCCGACGCCGTTTTCGGCGTGAGTGCGGAGACGAAACGCTCTGAGGACTGACTTGAAGAACAAGGCGAAACACCCGCCGGCCAAGGGAGGCAAAGCCTCCGCGAAAGCCGAAGTCAGACGGGACAAGCCTGCTGCAAAGCCGGGCTCCGCCAAGGCGGAGACGAAGAAGGATTCGAAAAAGCCAGAGGCCACGAAGCCCGTACTCAAGGGTGGGGCCAAGGCGGCTGTTGCGGCGAAACCCGCGCCAGCCAAGGCCCAGCCAGTGAAAGCGCCGATCGCCAAGGCTTCGGCCAAGGTTCAGGCCAAGCCGGTTGCGAGCAAGGAGCCCCCGCCCAAAGGCGGGAGTGACAAGACCGGCACGGTGAAAGCCCAGCCGGCGAAGGTCGTGCCGGCGAAAGATGTCCGGCCTGACAAAACGGGTCTGCGGAGAGACGGAATGGCGAAAGCAGAAGCAGCAGCGAAACGTAAGTCGGCCCCAGAGGCGACTGACGGACCGCTGCTCGATATGAACGACGCCACGGTGAAGAAATTCATCAAGTCTGCGAAGGCGCGTGGATTCGTTACGTATGACGAGCTGAACAAGGTTCTGCCGTCGGACCAGAATTCGTCCGAGCAGATCGAAGATATCATGTCCCAGCTCTCGGAGATGGGCATCAACGTCGTCGAGTCCGAAGACGATGTGGAAGAATCCGAGCGCGAGCAGGAGAACAAGGAAGAGGACGAAGAGGGCGAAGAAGGCAGCGCGCCCGCGCGTTCGAAATCCACTGCACTCGCGACGACGAAATCAGATCGCTACGATCGCACGGACGATCCGGTGCGGATGTATCTGCGTGAGATGGGCTCGGTCGAGCTTCTGTCGCGCGAGGGCGAGATTGCGATCGCCAAGCGCATCGAGGCCGGCCGCGACGCGATGATCCGCGGCCTGTGCGAAAGCCCGCTGACATTCGAAGCCATCATGGTGTGGCGCCAGGAACTTAGCGAAGAGCGCGTTCTGCTGCGCGACATCATCGATCTGGAAGCGACGTACGCTGCGGCCCATGGCGGCATCGTCGACAATTCGCAGATCGTGCTGAACGGCGGCGCGCCGCCGCCGTCGACTGCGCCGATCACAGCCCGAAAACTTGCCGAGGCTGAGAAGGCCAAGGAGAAGCCCAAGCCGATCAAGCGCGTCCGCGATGAAGACGTGGATGAGGTCGAGCTTGAGCGTCAGAAGCAGGCGGAAGCCGAAGCTGCCGATGCCGAGGACGAGTTCGATGATGGCGGCGCCATGTCGATGTCGGCCATGGAAGCCGAGCTGCGCGAAGGCGTCACCAAGACGCTCGACGCCGTCGGCGAGAACTTCCAGCGCTATCGCAAGCTGCAGGAGCGGCTGGTCGCGCGGAAGATCGAGGGCAAGGCTCTCACGCCGAAGGACTACAAGGAATATGACGAGCTGGTTTCGGCGATCACCGAGAACCTGAAAACGCTGCACCTCAACAATGCGCGTATCGAAACGCTGGTCGAGCAGCTGTACGAGATCAACAAGCGCCTCATCCAGCATGAGGGCAAGCTTATGCGCCTGGCCGACCTGCACGGCGTTGGCCGCCAGGACTTCCTCGACAACTATTTCGGCAACGAGCTGAAGCCCGACTGGCTCGACAAGGTCTCGCTGCTGTCGAAGCAGTGGAAGAAATTCGTCACGTCGGAAACGCGCAAGATCGGCACGCTGCGTGAAGACGTGTCGGGCCTCGCCCAGGAGATGGGCGTTCCGATCGACGACTTCCGCCGTATCGTCCAGACGGTTCAAAAAGGTGAGCGCGAAGCCCGTCAGGCGAAGAAGGAGATGGTGGAAGCCAACCTCCGTCTCGTGATCTCGATCGCCAAGAAATACACGAACCGCGGCCTGCAATTCCTGGATCTCATCCAGGAAGGAAACATCGGCCTCATGAAGGCGGTCGACAAGTTCGAGTACCGCCGCGGCTACAAGTTCTCGACCTATGCGACGTGGTGGATCCGCCAGGCGATCACCCGCTCGATCGCGGACCAGGCGCGCACGATCCGTATCCCGGTCCACATGATCGAGACGATCAACAAGATCGTCCGCACACAGCGCCAGATGCTCCACGAGATCGGCCGCGAGCCGACGCCGGAAGAGCTGGCTGAAAAGCTCGGCCTGCCGCTGGAGAAGATCCGCAAGGTTCTCAAGATCGCGAAAGAGCCGATCTCGCTCGAGACGCCGATCGGCGACGACGAGGATTCAAACCTCGGCGACTTCATCGAGGATAAATCGGCTCTGCTGCCGGTGGACGCCGCGATCCAGTCGAACCTGCGCGAAACCACGACGCGCGTGCTCGCCTCGCTCACGCCGCGTGAAGAGCGCGTACTGCGCATGCGCTTCGGCATCGGCATGAACACCGATCACACGCTGGAAGAAGTCGGCCAGCAGTTCTCGGTGACGCGCGAGCGTATTCGCCAGATCGAAGCCAAGGCGCTGCGCAAGCTGAAGCATCCGAGCCGTAGCCGGAAGCTGCGCTCGTTCCTCGATACCTGATCTGGATCGCAATCTGATTTGAGAAGCCCGGCGCAAAACGCCGGGCTTTTTCTTTGATACGGGCCGGCGTATCAGCGCGCCCGGGATACTGAAGTCTAGGCTTGACTGTTTTGTTGCTGAATAATACTGAAGCCTTAACTTCAGTATGGAGGCGGACATGGCAGTTACGCACAACACGTTCGTTATCGAACGGGAGTATCTCAAGCCTCCAGAAAGGGTGTTTGCGGCGTTTGCGGATATCACGACGAAGAAGCGGTGGTATGCGGCGGGTGGGGCGCATGATGTGGTGTCGTATGAGAACGATTTCCGCGTTGGCGGGCGCGAGGTGCTGGTCGGCCGAATGAAGCCGGGAACGCCGATTGCGGGCGTCGTGCTCACCTGGTCGCAGGACTATATCGACATCGTGGAAAATCAGCGTGTGGTGGGGACGCAGACGCTCGACATGGGCGCGACGCGCGCCTCGGTTGCGATCGTTTCCATCGAGCTTTTTCCGGCCGGCGACGGATGCCGGGTCGTGCTGACGCATCAGGCAGTCTTCTTCGAGCAGTCCGACGGGCCACAGATGCGCGAGTTCGGCTGGCGTGCACTTCTCGATGCAGTTGAAGGCGCGCTGGATTAGTCATGGCGCGGGCAAAACTGAAGGCCGATGACGTGTTCAATGCGCTCGGCGATCCGACGCGGCGGGCGATCGTTCACAGGTTGGCGCGGGGGCCGTCATCCGTATCGCAACTCGCGCAACCGCTAGGCATCACATTGACCGGCGTGCGGCAGCACCTCGACGTGTTGGAAGGATGCGGGCTGGTGCGAACGGAGAAGATCGGCCGGGTGCGCACCTGCAGGTTTGATACAAGAGGGCTGGTCGTGATCGAGACGTGGATCAGTATGCAGCGGTCGATGTGGACCCAAGCGCTCGATAATCTGGGCGATCTGCTGGACCAGGAAGATTGAGCGAGCGGATGGCTCATTGGCCGTCCGTCTGTTCCAGTGCCAACGGGATCAGCTCTCCACAATCGAGCCAAACGTTCCGGAGATCATACGCTTGCCGTCGGGTACGTCCTCGCCTCGAGTGTCGATCACGGCGAGGGCGCTCGCTTCCCTCGCCATGGCGTGAAAGGACTGGCAGTGGCTCTTGTAGCCTGCCTTGCG
>JAUYSA010000010.1 GCA_030696545.1 Hyphomonadaceae bacterium | reverse complement strand
CGCCAGACTTCGGGTCCAGCCCCGCCATCCCGAGATCCGCCACCTTCTGCGCATGGGCCCCGCCCGCGCCGACGCCGATTGCAAGCGCTGCAAGCGCCAGAAACTTCTTCATGATGATCTCTCCCTTGGATGACGTCTGTTGCGTCCGTTCCCGTAAGGAAACTGGTTCAGACGCGCCGATGCAGCAAGGGCACAGCACATCACCCCACGGTGAGCAGCGCCGCTATGCTCTCCCACGGCCTTCCAATTGCGCTGAAAAAAGCCAGCGCGTCCGCCTCAGGCGGCTGTCACCGGCGTCTTGAGATAGATGCGGCCATCCGCTTCCGGCTTGGGCAACGCGCCGCCGCGTATGTTGACCTGCAGCGAGGGCAGGATCAGTCGCGGCGCGGGCAGTGTCCTGTCGCGTGCTGTCCGCAACTTCACGAAATCATCCTCGCTCACGCCATCGTGGACGTGGATGTTGGACGCCCGCTCCTCTTCCACCGTGGTCTCCCACACCGGCTTTGTCCGCCCGGCCGGCAGATAGTCGTGTCCGACGAAAAGACGCGTGGCGGCGGGAAGGTCCAGAATGCGGCGGATCGAACGATACAGCGCTGTCGCATCGCCGCCGGGAAAATCAGCGCGCGCCGTGCCATAGTCCGGCATGAACAGCGTATCCCCCACGAATGCCGCATCGCCCACGATATAAGTGACGCAAGCGGGCGTATGCCCTGGCGTGTGCATCACCTTCGCCTCGACCTGCCCGATGCGAAACACCTCGCCATCCTCGAACAGCCTTTCGAACACTGAAGCTTCCGTCTCAGCAGCAGGCACGCCGAACATCACGCGGAAGTTCGCCTGCACGCCCTTGATCCCCGCGCCGATCCCCAGCTTCGCGCCTGTCTTCCGGCGAATGTAGTCAGCCGCCGAGAGATGGTCCGCGTGCGCGTGCGTCTCCAGCACCCAGCTCACCTTCAGCTCCAGCGCGCCGGCCCGCGCCAGCATCGCATCTGCCGACGCTGTTCCCAGCTTGCCCGTGGCGGGATCGAAATCAAGCACGGCATCGATGATCGCCGCTTCGCGCGCGGCCGGATCCCACACCAGATAGGATGCGGTCGATGTCGTGGGATCAAAAAAAGCTTCAATTCCGGCCATGCAAGCCTCCTGCGGGCGCCAATGTGGATGTTCATATATTAGCACTTGCTAAATTAGCAAGATCTAATATATTGATCCCATGATGGACCTGAGCACTTTCTCCCTCGCCGACTTCGAAGCCAGCGCCGGCAAGGCCGCAGGCCTTCTCCGCACGCTCGGAAACGAGAAGCGCTTGATGATCCTCTGCCAGCTCGGCGATGGCGAACTTCCCGCCGGCGCGCTGCAGGAGCCGCTCGGCCTCTCGCAGTCCGCGCTGTCGCAACACCTCGCCGTGCTGCGCGAAGCCGGCGTTCTCGCCACCCGCCGCGAGGCCCAGACCATCTTCTACCGCATCGCTGATCCAGCCGCGGTAAAGATCGTCGAAACGCTCGCCGCCATCTTCTGCCCCGACAAGCCTGCCAGAAAAAAGAAGAAGTAGAATGACAACCCTCACCCCCATCGACGCCCAATCCCTCGCCCGCAAACTCAAATCGCGCGAGTTGACCCTCATCGACATTCGCGAGCCCGACGAATACGCCCGCGAACACATTGACGGCGCCGTCTCCCTTCCGCTCTCGCGCCTCGAAGCCGGCCACGTCGCCCTGCGCGGTGCAACGCCCGTCGCCTTCACCTGCCGCACTGGCATGCGCACCAATTCGAACTGCGACCGCCTCGCCGCCCATGTCGGCGAGCCTGCCTATGTCCTTGATGGCGGCCTCGACGGCTGGAAGAAAGCCGGCCTAGCCACCAACGCAGACCGCAAGGCCCCGCTTGAGATCATGCGCCAGGTCCAGATCACCGCAGGCTCAATCGTCGTCGCCGGCGCCATCCTCGCCGCCACAGTGAACCCCGCCTTCATCTGGCTTTCCGCCTTCATCGGCGCCGGCCTCGTCTTCGCAGGCTCCACCGGCTGGTGCGGCATGGCGAAGATGCTCGCCGTCATGCCCTGGAACCGCAAGGCTGCATAAGGCGCTCCCATGCCCTTCGATCCCGCCATCGCCATCGTGCTCGGAGGCGCCGTTGTCGGCTTCCTCCTCGCCGTCTTCGGCGGCGGCGGATCGGTGCTCGCCGCTCCTGTCCTGCTCTATCTCGGCGGCGTGACAGACGCCCACGTCGCCGTCGGCACGGCCAGCGCAGCCGTCGCCGCCAACGCCGCGCTCAACCTCGCCGGACACTGGCGCGGCGGCCGCATCAAATGGCCCTGCGCCACCGTCTTCGCGATCGCAGGCCTCGCCGGCTCCTTCGCCGGCTCCAGCCTCGCCAAGCTGATCAGCGGCCAGCACCTCCTGCTTGCCTTCGCTTTCGCCATGGCGGCGATCGGCCTCTCCATGTTCCGCAAGCCGAAGAGCGAAGGCGATCCCAACGTCCATATCAGCATGAAACTGATCGCCCGCCTCGCCCCGCTCGGCCTGCTCACCGGCCTCGCCGCAGGCTTCTTCGGCATAGGCGGCGGCTTCCTGATCGTGCCCGGCCTGATGCTCGCCACCGGGATGACGATGGCAAACGCCACCGCCTCATCCCTCCTCTCCGTCACCCTCTTCGGCGCCGCCACCTCGGCCAACTACGCGCTGTCAGGCCAGGTCGACTGGCCCCTCGCCAGCCTCCTCCTGCTAGGCGGCGCCGCCGGCGGCCTCGCAGGCCTCCTCGCCGCAAAACGCCTCGCCACTCACGCCACCCTAGCCCGAATGCTGTTCGCCGGGCTGATCGTCATCGTCGCAGCGTATGTCGCGTGGCGGGCGCTGAGCGAATAGCGAATAGCGCACCGCCGCTAGTCCTCCCTCATTTGCGCAGCAAGTGGGGGAGGTGGATCGCTGACGCAGTCAGCGAGACGGAGGGGGCCGCCCGAGCAGAGGGCGGTTCGCGCGCCATCACAGCAAACCTACCGCCCCGCCGCCGCTCGCTCCTGGTTGAGGGCGAACAGCCGCGAGAGAATCTCCTCGTCCCGCAACCCATCCTTGCCCCAATCGGTCCAGCCATAAGCGGCCGCAACGGCGGCATCGAGTTCCTTGTGCGCAAGGTCCAGCCATGCTGGCCGCTTGTTGTAGAGATTGGTCAGCGTGCGCTGCTTCAATTCTTTCGCCGCTTCATCGTTGATCGGCAGGATACGATCCGGATAGCCGGGCACGACTTCCGGCTCGCGGCGCACGAGGTCTTCCGGGTTCAGCCACGCCTCACGAAGATAGTTGAGCTTCTTTGCTGCCGCAGCGATGGCCTTGGCGCGTGGATCATCGGCGTAGTCCACCGCCTGGATGTTCGGCGTCAGTCCTTCGGGGAATGGGAAAGTCTCGAAAACCCGCGTGTTGTTGTAACGACGCGCTGTTGGATGATTTCCATAGGCGGAACCCAGCGCTCGAACCCACAGTAGGTGCGCGGTTCCGTGCAGAACGCCGAACGCGGTGTCATCGTCGCGAACCACTACCACAAGATTCTTGTCCGGTACGGCACCACGAGGTAGCCACGCGAATACCGTATAGGTTGGCGTTTCAGGCGTGACCAAGTATCTCGCCAACTTCGAAACCAACTGGCGCATTTCCGGACGGGGCCAATATGGCTCCCACCACCTTTCTCTAGCGTGTTTGTCGCGGGCCTCGCCTCGCGCCTCGCGCAGGGATCGCTGATCTTCCGGATCGCCAGCTTGATACTTCGCTTCCCTCAAATATTCAAAAGGAGATTCGTAGAGCGCGGCTTCGCCTTCAGACAATCCGCGCGGCAGGTCGATCAACCAGAAATCGCGACTACGCCCGGTGACATCGTCGCCATTCAAGTAAGGCGAAAGCGCTTCGCGATTGCTCTTACCTCCGGGATTAGCTGGCAACTTTAGCCAGCGACGCGCGACGGCCCCCGGCACGTCTAGCGGGCCACTTTTCTGGACACCAAAAAAGCACGCGCCAAGATTTTCTTTCAGCCGGCTCGCAGCCCCAACGTCAATGGTGGCAGATGTCAGGTCTGCATGAATTCTTGGTACGCTACTACCGTCTAGCCGTTTTGGATCTTCGAGCTCTCCGAAACAGACCAGCGACACACGAATAGCCGCCCCATCGAGCACCCACTCTTCGTCAGACCACGCTTCAAAGATCGGCGCATGCTTGATTGCTCCTTCCATCACTTTGCGATTTGCCCCACGGCGAATCGCATTCGTGGCGACGAGCCCGGCACGCTCGATACCGCTTGCTTGGATTTCGCGACCGGCCTTGTCGAACCAGTGACAAACCAGGTCAGCCGAGCCCGGCACTCGCCCTGCGAAGGCCTTTCGTAGCTGTTCTACGTATCGCTCCCCCAACGAGCCGACCATTTTCTTGTCGCCCAAGAACGGCGGGTTCCCCACGATCACATCCGCCTCGGGCCATTCAGCCTCGCTGCCGTCTTCGTTCAGCAACGCATCCCGTTTCTCGATCTGGTCGAGCACCGACAGGATCGGTTCTGGCAGGCTCATCAGGCCGTTGCGCCGCATCCATTGCAGCCAGCCGATCCAGATCGTCACGCGCGCGAGCTCCGCCGCGAACGGGTTGATCTCGATGCCCTTCAGGTTCTCCGGCCCAACGCCCGGAAGCTCGCGCTGCATCCCCATCTGCTCGATGTCGATGCCCGCGCGATGCTCCAGGTCCATCAGCGCGTGCAGCGACAGATAGAGAAAGTTGCCCGACCCGCACGCCGGATCGAGCACGCGAAAATCGCGAAGCCGCTTCAGGTATCCGCGATAAAGATCGTTCGCCCGCTTGATCGCCTTGGTCGCATCGCCCTTGCCGGCAGCAGTTTTCTTCTTGTCCTGCTCATGCGCGCGCATCATCTCGGTTTCGATCTGCGTGCGTATCTTGCCCCATTCCGCCTTCAGCGGACGGATCACGACCGGCTCGACGATCCGCATGATCTTGTCGGGGTCGGTGTAGTGCGCGCCAAGCTGCGAGCGCTTGCCGGGGTCCAGCCCGCGCTCGAACAGCGTGCCGAATATCGTTGGATCGATATCGCCCCAGTATTTGTCGGCCACCTCGATCAGCAGCTTCACGTCCACAATGTCGAGCGGCAAGGTCTTGGCGTCCTCGAACAGGCCGCCATTGAAATGCGCGACCCGTTCCAGCCCAAGATGCCCGCCGGATTTCATCGCCTTGAACAGCGATTTTGACAGCGTCTCCCAATCGCCGCTGCCATCTTTCACCGCCTGCAGCGTACGCAGGAACATGTTGTTCGGCAGAAGCTTCACGTCTTCAGCAAACATGCAGAAGACGAGGCGCTGGATGAAATGCGCCACATCGTGCGCTTCGTGATTGCGGTCCCGCAGGCGCTGGGCCAGCAGCGCGAATTTCTTCGCCGCCTCCTCGGTCAGCGTCTGGCGCGTCTCGCCGGGCTTCAGTTGCCCGACGGTTTTCGTCGAGAACGCGGCCTTCAGCAGATCGCGCTTTTCCACGTCGGCAAGATCATCGAGCTTGATCTCGATGGTCTTCGATACGGTCGAGGTCCAGTTGGTATGGATGCGGATACGATCGATATCCGACACGATCAGCAGCGGCGGGTTATCCAGCGCCAACGCATAACGCTTCAGCTGATCCAGCGCCGCATCAAGGTCTCGTCCCTTGCGCTTGTACTCCCAGCCAAAGCAATCGCGCTTCCAGACGTCTGCCCAGCCATTGCCGCCGCCGGTCTTCTGCGTGCCTTTCTCGAAGGCATAGTCGGCGTCGGTCTGGTCATCTTCGTAGGGGGCCTTCACGCCCAGCATGGCGCACAGATCCATGAAGTGCGCCTGCGCGGATGCGCGCTCCGAAAGCTCAGCCGCCTTCCACTTGGCGATGAACTTCGCAGGCGTCATCCCGTCTCGCGCCAAAACCGCCCCCTGAAACCCTTTGAATCGCTCACCTGCTTTAGCAGCTTCCCCACCAGAACAAACCGTAAATCAACGCCCTACAGTCTCGCCCTTGCGCAAAGGGAAAACCCCAGCCAGATCAGCGCGGAATGACAGATTCCCGCGATCCTTCCGACCTCCCCTTCCCAGACGACGAACCCGTGGCCCGCGAGCCCGGTTCGGACGATGACGAGCCTATTGCGGAAGGCGCCGCCCCGCCCCTGTCCTTCTTCCATCTTCCCGACGAGGAGGAGCCGCCGCTGCCGGAAGAGCGAGGCGACGATGCGGGCGACAGCCACTACGCAGAGCCGGAGCTGGAGATCGACACCCGCCCCATCTCGCAGCGCGCCGCCGCGCCCCGTCCGCATCGCGCCGCCGATCCCAATGCCGACTACCTGAAGGGCCTCAACCCCGAACAGCGCGATGCCGTGATGAGCACGGAGGGCCCGCTGCTCGTCCTCGCCGGCGCCGGCACGGGCAAGACGCGGGTACTGACCACGCGCGTCGCCCACATCCTCGCCCAGCGCAAGGCGTGGCCGTCGCAGATGCTGGTCGTCACCTTCACCAACAAGGCCGCGCGCGAGATGCGCGAGCGAACGCTCGCCCTCATCGGCCCCGATGGCGAGGGGCTGCGCTGGTTCGGCACATTCCACTCCGTCTCGGCGCAGATCCTGCGCCGCCATGCCGAGCTGGTGAAGCTGAAATCCGGCTTCACCGTGCTCGACACCGACGACCAGCTGCGCCTGATCCGCCAGATCCTCGACGCCGAGGGCATCGACCAGAAGCGCTGGACGCCGCGCTATCTCGCTTC
>JAUYSA010000059.1 GCA_030696545.1 Hyphomonadaceae bacterium | reverse complement strand
AACATCGATTTCGCGAATGCTTGCTCTGACCGCGATCTCATCACCCTGAATGCGCACGTCGCGCCGTCCTTCGAGGAGAAGGCGCCCCAGCGTGCCGAAGGCCTGGTATCCAACGATGAGCACCGTGGCCTCCTCGCGCGGAAGGAGACGACGAAGATGGCCCCTGACCCGGCCAGCATCGCACATTCCGCTTGCCGCGATGATCACATGCCATCCACGCTGGCGCTCGATCTCGCGACTTTCCGCGGCGCTTTCAGTGAAGCGAAGAAGTCGCGACTCTCGCAGGCTTTTGAAAGGGTTGTGTCCGGAATCCCTGTGACCGCTGCGTAGAAAAACATCAGTTGCCTTGATGGCCAGTGGGCTGTCGAGAAAGATCTGTCCCGGCGGCGCCTCGGTGCTTTCCATCAGGGCGAGAAGGTCGACCAAAAGCTCCTGCGTCCGCTCCACTGCAAACGCCGGAATGAGCAACGGACCCCCGGCTGCATGTGCAGTTCGCAACTCGTCGCGCAAAATCCTGCGCCGGGTCGCGGTGTCGAACTCTTTGCGTTTGGTCCCGCCATAGGTGCCTTCAACGATCAGATGGTCGATATCCGAGGGCCCATCCGGGTCGTCGGCGAGATCCCGATCGCCCGGGCCCACATCCCCGGAAAAGCAAAGCCGTAGGGGAGCTTCGTTTGCCCTATCCTGCAGTTCCACTTCGATCGAGGCGGCGCCGAGGATATGGCCAGCGTTCCACCAGCGAGCACGAACGCCGCGAGCTATACTGACCCATTCCTTCAGGGGAACCGTCCGGAACTGCGCAAGAGTGTCCCGCGCGTCGGCTGACGTAAAGATTGGCGTCAGAACCGGTCGATCGCGACGCCTGTTGCGTCGATTGAGCTGAAACACCTCAATTTCCTGAATGCTGCCCGCGTCGGGGAGAAGAACTCCACACAGGTCCCGGGTTCCTGCCGTCGCAAAGATAGGCCCCTCGAACCCGGCCAGTCGAAGCTTTGGAAGCAGGCCACTATGGTCGATGTGCGCGTGCGTCAGGAGGACAGCATCCAGCGAGGCTACGTCAAAGGGAAATGGGCCATAGTTGAGCTGCTTCAGGGTCTTTGTTCCCTGAAACATGCCACATTCGACCAGCACCCGGGACTTGTCGCTTTCAAGCAGCATGCATGCGCCGGTCACGCAGCCAGCAGCGCCGTAGAAGCTCAGAAGGCTCATCACTTCACCCATCTTGCTGGTTCATTGAGTCCTACTCTCAGGAGATCGCCTTGACAGCCGTCAATCCCTGACCAACGCCTTGCAGGAAAGGCTGGCTTGGACTCCGCTAAGCCGCGTCCCCGAGTGATTGAGCTAGTAGATCCGCGAGTAGAATTTCGCTTGTTGGACCGGCACAGGAATCCGTTGAAAGTATGCGTGTGGCTCCCGCGTGCAGCAGGCTTTCTACCACCATTGCGTCACCGAGCATGTGCGTGATGAAGATCGTGATGGTGCCAGCCCCGGACGATCGCAGGATCGTTGTTGCCTTGCGCAGCGTACCACCCGTTGAGCAGATGTCATCGACAAGCAGGATTGGACGTCCCGCTACGGCCAGGCCAGATGGAGACTCGATCTCCACATCGGCGTCGCCGCGTCGGACTTTGCGATAGGTCGCATGATCCAGCCCGAGGGGTTCGGCGATCCGCGTGACCCAGGGGCGTGATTCAATGTCCGGCCCCACCACCAGCGTTTCTGGCGGCGGTGGAAACGTGCGCAGGCGTGACACGAGAGCATCGGCTCCGAACAGATGTACGCACTCGCAGTTCGGAAACAGAGCTTCAAGCGACGGCGTGCGGTGTAGATGTGGATCGACTGTGACAATTCGGTCGAAGCCATCGCCCAGGAGGCCCGCCAGCACGCGTTGACTGACGGGCTCGCCGCTCCGGAATGCAATGTCCTGCCGCATGTAGGGCAGGTAGGGAGCGACGAGGATCAGCCGTTTTACGCCATTACTCCGCCACGCATCGACCGAGAGCATCAGTTCCACCAGTCTGGCATTCGGCTGATTGAGCGATCGGTAGACGATCGTTGTTGAGGCGGGGGACGGAATACGCGGCAAGACTTCCCCATCCGGAAATGTGTGCACGTCGACGAATGCCAGGGGAACCCGAAGCGCAGCCGCCAGCCTTTGCGCTTCAGCGGCCTGGTCGCGAAATGCATGCAGGATCACACTCATCGGCCTGCGCTGCTGAGGCTGAAGCCCGAATCTTCGCCAGCGGCTTCGCAGGCCGTCGCAAAGTCCGAATGATCAAGCCCGTGTATGCGATAAAGGGGCTCGCCCTTGCGGACCGCGTCCCCGGACTTTTTTTGCAGGTCGATCCCGGCGCCAGGATCGTATGGCGCTCCGGCTGTCCGCGCGATGCGGGCAATGCGAAAGCAGTCAATCTCACTCACGACCCCATCCCGGGGTGCAACTGTTTCAAAAACCAAAGTGCCGATCGGCGCGGGTCGCGGTGGAGAGCCCTGCGCGTCGATGATCCGGTCGAACGTCTTGCGGGCCGCGCCACTCTCGAGCAGTTCACGGGCACGCTGTTCTCCGCGGCCACCGGCTAGAAGTGGGTCATGTTCCAGCAGGCGGCCGGCAAGCAAGATCGACTTCTCGCGAAGATCAGCCGGAGCATCTGGCCTTCCATCTAGCACGGCCAAAACATCGCGCGCCTCCAAGGCTGGGCCAACTCCAAAGCCAACAGGCTGGGCGCCGTCGGTGATGATGACTTCCGTGCAAAGCCCGAGGCGCGAAGACACAAACTCAAACAGCTTGCGAATGCTCTGTGCGTGAATGTTTGACCGGATCTTTGCGGTCGGTCCCATGGGGATGTCGATCAACAGGTTGGTGGAGCCGGCGGCGATCTTCTTCGAGAGAATTGACGCCACCATCTGCTCTGGCGTGTCAATGGAAAGAGGTCTCTCGATGGCGATCAGCACATCGTCCGCAGGCGACAGGTTGATATGCCCGCCCCAGGCAATGCACCCGTTGCAGCGTTCGACCACGTCCAGTATTTCATCTTCGGTTAGCTCGACGCGAGACAGGACCTCCATCGTGTCGGCCGTGCCGGAAGGCGAGGTGATTGCGCGGGAAGATGTCTTGGGCATCGTGAGTCCGTGCGCTGCCACGATCGGCGTCACGATCATCGTCGTCCGGTTACCAGGGATGCCGCCGATGCAATGCTTGTCGACGATAATCGGGCGATTCCATTTCAACTGGGCACCGGCAGCCGCCATGGAGCTGGTCAGCGCCAGCACTTCGCTCGTTGTCATGAAGCTGGATGTTGCAATGAGGAATGCTGCGACCTCGATATCGGAATAGCGATGAGCAGCAAGGTCTTCCACAACGGCGCGGATTTCCTCCTTCGTAAGCTCTTCACCCCGGATCTTGGCGCGAACTGCGTCAAGACTGACTGCCGGTGGCGCGATCGAAACATGCGCATGGTCGCCGGGTTTCACGCCGAGTCGACGAAGGGCAGGTTGCGGTAATCCGATCTCCCCGGGGCCGAGAGCTTCGAGCCCGTCTGAGATCAGTACGTTCGCGACGATCCGGGTGCCGTTGACCCGGACCTCGACCTTCCGAAAGCCAGCAAGCCGTTCCGGCCTGAGCGCGTGACAGTCACGCGACAGGATCACGACGTTCTCCCCCATCGTGTCCAGGCTGACTGGACGGATCGTCAGCTGCGAGCGACCTGCCGACGATACATGCGCTGCGCCTTTGCGTGTCCCTTGCTGTGTCACTGTGAGTTATCCATCGTGCGCTGCTCCAGGGCCGCGAGACTGACTCGCCGGCGCCATGGCGCCTGCCTCGCAGAGATTAAGCTGGACTGCCTTGATGCGGGTCAGTCCCGCGCCTTCAGGACGCCGACCTTGTCCAACCGATCAATGCCGGTCCGGACCAGCATAGCCGCCGCAGCCACACACCCTAGCGCTAATCGAATGGCGACGGCATAGCCCGTCGCTTTGAAGACGTAAGGGAATGAGCGCTGTTGTCCCCAAGGAAGTTGGAGGCGGCGGCAAAACAGTCAACCGCAAGCGGGGACCGCTGCAGACCCCACAAGCGTCTGCGGGTCCGTGTGCGCGAAGTGCGGTCAGTCACGCGGGAGTCCAAACCTATGGCGCTCGCCGCCACCGGAAGACAAGGCAGGTCGGCGCCTGATCTCCCGGCGGGTTACAGGAGCGCCGCTGTCGGGTGAGATGTCCTCTCTCTCGGGTTTCGCGCGGTGCGGGTCTCATGCACGACCCCGACAGCCTGCCAGGGTTGTGTTCAGCTAAGCACTGAAAACGAGCTGTAGATTGTTGGCGTGAGCGCGTGAACGATCGTCCCTGCAATGCCTGCAAGTGTAACGATAGCTCCAAATCGGAGGCTGAAGCTCAGGGCACCGCCGACCGTAACGGCCGCCAGCTTGAACATCTGGTTTGCAACAATGCCGATGAGGATAGCGCCAACCGCAGTCTCGGTGGCGAGCCCAGTCGTGGCAAGCTTGCCCACTGCCAGGGTCACGGCATCGACATCCACAAGTCCCGCTGTCGCGGCAAAGACACCGAGGCCATAGGAACCCAACCCGTTCGACACGAGATTGGCGACAATTGTCAGCACGATCAGGACGAACCCAAACTTGGCAACGGACGAAAGATTCAGCGGGCTCTTGATCGTGGCATAAGTCGTGGCTGCCACCGATCCTGCGACCGGCCGCGCGAGGACCCGGGCGCATCCGAGACAGACGGCGGCAGAAGCCGCGAGGACCGGCCAAAGACGCGTGGCGACCTCGCTCGAAAACAGCGAAGCTACCGCCCCGCAGCGGATCAGGCTCACAGCGGCGGCCAGTGCGGCGGCCGCCGCACCGCTGGAGGGATCGATCTCCGATGCCCGAACACGCCGGCCGAGATCAATCGTAACGACTGTTGAGGAGACAACTGCGCCGGCCAACGCTCCGATCATCAGGCCGGCGCGCGGCCCGAGTGCTCGTAGCGAAACATACCCCGCAAAGCTCGCGGACGCGATCAGGATGGTCAGCCACCACAAGGAACGGGGTTCGACGGCTCCCCACGGGTCGACTGCGCCTTCTGGGATCAAAGGAAGGGCAATGCAGGTCGCAGCCAGGATCAGGAGAGCCGATCGCATCTCCTTCCAGGTGATCGATCGAACCCAAGTATGTAGCCCTTCCTTGAACGCCAGCACGATAGTGCCCGCTACGGCCACCGCGGCTGCCACGACGGTCTCGCCGACGACTGCATAGAAGCCGAGCGCGAAGACCAGCAGCCCGGCCACCGTCGATGTAACCGAGTTATCGCTGTCCTTCACCGCCTGGCGGAACTGGAAAGCGGCGAAGGCGGCGCCCAACGCGAGCGCCATAGCCGCGACTGGAGCTGCCCCCACAGCTGGGAGCAGCAATCCACAAACGCCTCCCAGAAGGCCGATCAGCGCAAATGTTCTGATGCCAGCAACGCGTTGGCCTTCGCTGTCATCACGCTGCTTCCAGCCGCGCTCGACGCCAACAAGAAATCCGATCGCCAGTGCGAGACCAACCCGCTGCAGGGGTTCAAGCCAGACAGGCTCATCCGGCACGGGCTGCTCCCAAGGCAAGGACAGCATCAACTATACCCGACGCAGGGCCGGAATGACTGCGCAGGATCAAGGTGGAAGTTCCGGAATGAGCGATATGCAAGAGGCTTTTCGACAAGTGAGGCCCCGGCTCCACACCCCGGTCGCTTGAAGCGGGAAATGGTTTCAAGGAATGACTGACCAGCCTGACAGTAGCATATCCCAGTCCGGGTTGATCGAACTTCAGATCGATCGCCTCAAGTCACTGTTTGATCCTTTTGATCCATTTCCAACGCCGACGCGCGACCTGTCGCGTGCCGCTGAAGACTTCATCGTCGGGTGGGCGCGGGAGCTGCCGCTGAAGTCGGCGATCCGTTTGCGACTCCATGTTGCACACGAGGAAGCGCCGTCCGCGGCTCAGGCAGCTTTGAAGTCGGCCATATCACGGCACTTCGACTACAAGGCCGACCGTGCAAACGGCGATCTCCGTGAGTTGATGGCAATAGGTCGACTGGCCCTCCTGATCGGCCTGTGCGTTCTGGGTGCCTGCATTGTGGCGCGGCAGCTACTGCTGAGTGCGTGGCCTCAAGGCGCCGCCTCCGGAATTCTTGGCGAAGGGTTGATGATTGTTGGATGGGTCGCGAACTGGCGACCGCTAGAAATTTTTCTCTACGATTGGTGGCCGATCCTGCGCAGACGAAAAATATATCAAAGGCTTGCAGCGGCAGCAGTCGAAATCGTGCCGCAGAGACCAGGCTCCCTAAGCGACACTGAGGGTGATGTCGTTCTGCGGCCTCAAGTATAGGCGCAGTCCTGGCGCAGTGCCAACGGACGAGCTGGCACGCACAATCAGGTCGCGCTGTTGGCACACATCGCTCCTCAAGCAGCGATTGATGGTCGTCAATGCAGAAGCGCCGCCCAAGACCAGGGTCAGGCGGCATTGGACTGCCCGTCCGTTGTCACTGGAGAGGCACGACCACACGGGTAACCGTCGCATCCTCGGGGTGGCGATGCAGGTTGGCTCCCAACCTTCGGGCAAGGTCAAGCATCGAACGGTTGTCGGACAGTACATCTCCCGTCAAACGATGAGCGCCACGCGACCGCGCATAGTCGATTGCCTCTTCCAGCAAAAGTGCGCCCAGACCGCGGCGCTGCATGTCCGTTTTCACAATGAGTGCTACTTCAGCGGTCTGGAAGTCCGGATCGAAGATCACGCGCACGATGCCAGCATGTCCACCCCCAGACTCTTCGGCAACCAGCACCATCTCGCGGTCATAGTCGATCTGGCAGAGACGGGCGGCTGTAGCCTCTGTGATCTGGCCCACGGATCCGTGGAATCGCAGCCTCAGATCGGATGCGCTCGTGCTCTCAGCAAATCTCACAAGAGCGGCGGAGTCGTCCGGTCTGATGGGCCTCACCATCAGATTAGTATCGCCGATGCTCGCCGTCCGAGCCAACTCACGCGGCCATGGCCGGATCGCCAACCTGTTCGGGGCTTCTGGCACCTTCCGAACGACTATACGCGCATCGAGTGCAATTACGCCGTCTTCGTCAGCTAGCAATGGGTTGATATCCAGTTCTGCAATCTCGGGCAGGTCGATCATCATATCCGAGAGAGCAACAAGTGTCGCGCAGATCGCGTCGTGATCGGCTGCCGTCCGGTCCCGGTAGCTGCCGAGCAATCGCGATATGCGTGTTCGTCCAATCATGTCGCGCGCCAGGATGGAATTGAGCGGCGGCAGCCCGATCGTTCGGTCCGCAATCACTTCCGTCGCAACCCCGCCATGACCAAACAGGATGCAGGGGCCGAACGTCGGATCGACAACGGCGCCAAGCAGCAGTTCACGTGCGTGCGGACGCTTCGCCATTTCCTGGACGGTAAACCCGTCGATGATGGCGTCCCTGCGTTCGCGCGCGACTCGCGCGAGCATATCTTCCGCTGCACGACGAACGGCGCCTGGCGTTTCAAGATCGAGACGCACGCCGCCAACATCGCTCTTGTGCGTGATCTGCCGGGAAAGAATCTTGAGCGCCACTGTCCGGCCGATCTTCGCTGCGGCAGCCTCCGCTTCTGCCGCCGACGTCACCGTGTAGGTCAGCACAACGGGTATGCCATAGGCCGCAAGGGCCGCCTTGGCTTCGGGCTCGGTAAGAATGCTGCGGTTTTCCGAAAGTGCGCGAACGAAGATGGCGCGCACTGTTTCCGCCCCGGCTGACCGCTGGCCCGCACCCGTCGTGGCCGGCGTTTCATAGAGAGCTTTCTGGTTTCTGTCGTATTCTCGCAAGTGAAGGAAAGCGCGCACGGCTTCGTCGGGGGTTTCGTAGTTCGGTAGCCCCTCGGTGGTGAGCCTGCGACGCGGCGCTGCGGCAGATGCTTCGCCCATCCAGCAGCCAAGGATCGGCAGACGCGGAGGTCGTGCCCGGAAGCCGAGCACGGCGCCGGCTGCGTCCTCGCTGTCGCTGACGCCGGTCGGGCCGTTCATTACCAGGATTGCGTCCGCTGCTGGCTCGCTCGCCAGCGCCCCAAGCGCAGCTGCATAGCGCGCGCCGTTGGCGTCCCCGATGATATCCACGGGATTGCCCTGTGACCAAGAGGCTGGAAGCACGCGGTCAAGTGCAGCGACTGTTTCTGGCGACAAGCGCGCTAGCTCGCCGCCATGTTGTTCCAGGGCATCAGCAGCGATGACACCAAGTCCGCCGCCGTTTGTCAGTATGACGAGCCGATCTCCGTGAACGCGAAGGCCGCTATCGAGGGTTTCTGCTGCGTCGAACAGGTCCCGCAACGTGTCCACCCGCAGCATGCCGGCGCGTCGGAAGGCGGCGTCATACACTGCATCCGCACCTGCGAGCGCGCCTGTGTGTGAAGCGGCAGCCTTGGCGCCCGCCGTGCTGCGTCCAGCCTTGAGGATGATGACGGGTTTGGCGCGCGCCGCAATCCGTCCTGCGGACATGAACTTCCGCGCTGCGGTGATAGACTCCGCGTAGAGGAGGATGGCGCTCGTGTCGGCATCCATGGCGAGGAAGTCCAGCAGGTCTCCAAAGTCCACATCCGCCATGTCCCCCATGGAGACAAGGTGCGAGAAGCCAATCCCGTTCCCGTTGGCCCAGTCGATGATGGATGTCGCGATCGCCCCGGACTGGGAGAGAAGCGCCAGCCGTCCCTTGAGCGGCGCCATATGCGAGAAACTGCCATTGATGCCGTGCACGGGGGAAAGGAAGCCAAGGCAGTTGGGGCCGATGATGCGCATCAGGTGCGTGCGAGCGGCATCCAGCATGGCCTGCTTCTGATCGGTCGTGAAACCCGCCGTGATCACAACGGCGGCACGGCATCCGGCTGCTCCCAGCTCCGCTATAATGCCAGGAACGGTGCTCGGTGGCGTGGCAATCACGGCAAGATCCGGAGCCGCAGGGAGTGCGCCAGCAGAGGGATAACACGGCTGCCCTAAGACTTCAGTCGCGCGTGGATTGACGAACATGATGCGTCCGGTGAACCCACCGCAGAGGAGATTGCGCGCGACGATCGCCCCAACCGACCCCGGCTCCGCGCTGGCGCCGATAAGCGCGACTGCACGTGGCGAGAAGAGGGCGTCGAGATTGCGCGTGGTCATCGGCTTCCCGGATCTTCGACGCAGAGGTTCACCCTAATGGGTCTTTTCTGGCGCCGCACTCACAATCTGACTGTTTCATCCCTCGAAGCTGACACGCCCACCGGTCCGAGGCATGTTCCATGGAACGACGATATGCGGGAAGGCAGATATGGCAAGGATCGTGACCGTTACAATTAATCCGGCCGTTGATGTTTCGACGACCGTTGACCGCGTCGAGCCGGTCCGGAAGCTGCGCTGCCGCGCAGAAAGACGTGAGCCGGGCGGGGGAGGGATCAATGTCGCCCGGGTCATCAGCCGCTTCGGAGCAGACGTCATGGCCGTGTATGCGGCGGGCGGCGTCACGGGGCAGATGCTGCACGGACTCGTCGAGCGGGAAGGCGTTGCGGCGAGGCAAGTTGCGGTTGCCGGGATGACCCGCGAGAGCTTCACGGTCCTTGATGAGACGACCCAGGATGAATACCGGTTCGTGCTTCCAGGCCCAGAATTGAGCGAGCCTGAGTGGGACGCCTGTATTGAGGAAGTGCAGCGCCTGGCGAGCAGGGATGACTACATAATCGCGAGCGGAAGTCTCGCCCTTGGTGTCCCGGAGGATTTCTATGCCCGTCTGGCGACCGCGGCAAAGACATCCGGATGTCGCTTCATTGTGGATGCATCCGGCCCGCCGCTGAGGCGGGCTCTTGAGGCTGGCGTCTATCTCGCCAAACCCAATCTGAGGGAGCTGCAGGGGATCCTCGATGAACCGCTCGAGGATCGACAAAGTCAGGTCCGGGCGTGCCGGCGTTTGGTCGAACAGGGCAGAGCCGAGATCGTCGCCCTGACACTTGGGTCGGAAGGGGCCCTGCTCGTGACACGAGACGCCGCCTGGTTCAGCGAGCCCCTGCCAGTTAAGGTGATGAGCTCTGTTGGGGCAGGCGACAGCTTTCTCGGTGCGCTGGTATGGTCACTCTCTACAGGAGGGGATTGCGCAGACGCGCTGCGCTGCGCCGTGGCGGCCGGATCGGCCGCCTTGCGAGCGCCGGGGACGCAGCTCTGCAGACCCGAGGACGTGCGCCGGCTCTCGCCCCAGGTCAGACTACATCCTGTCTGATGTCATCTGCATGACGGACCGAATCACGCGTTTCATCCCCGTGCAGAACCTTTGTCTGACACTTTCAATGGAAGTTGCCCGGGGAAGGAGCGCCGCGGCCAGTGTTTCGGCTTGCGCGCCATCCAGACGTGAAGGGAGCCCGCAGCCCTCGCAATGTGGCAATGAGCAGCGGCCACTTGAGCCTTGTCAATCCTGTCGCCAACGATCTGCGCGATACTGGTGTAGCGTCTTGGGCCTCGCTGACTTCGCGACATCCAGTGCAGAGGAAATCGTGTTGCTACGTAGGGTTTTCATGATTGCATGTGCTGGCGTTGCTGTCGGGTGCGCCAACGGAAGTGAGCCGCACACTATAGAGGCAAGCGATGGCGCTTCAGTACCGGCAACTATCCAGGCGCCACGTCCGATTGGACTCATTTAAGCAGAGGCGGCGTGCGGCGCTTGTCATGCTGTAGCCGCTGGCCAGACTCGTTCCCCGAATGCAAAGGCCCCTGCCTTCCAGGTCATCGCCGATACGCCCGGGATGACGTCCATGGCGCTCAACGTATGGCTGCACAGTCCCATCCACCGCGATATGCCGTATGTGCGTATCGCTGCAGATCAACTGGATCCACTGGTGGAGTATGTCTACTCGCTCAGGAGGTAGACAGGCCCTGTCAGGTCGACCTCAATCCGATAGCGGCTTGGCTCAGTGCGGACCGACGGGAAGCGAGTCGGCTGGTTTGATGCACGTGTGGCCACGGCAAGACCATCTTGTCTGCGCTCCGGCAACTGACTATGGCCAACTGTTGAAGCAGGCTCGATCACATTGTCGTAGGTCAGCCGCTGCGCCATAGTCCGAAATCGTCAGCGATCCGATTGGAGGCAGCCTTGCTCAGACTCCTTCTCATCTCTTGCACTATCGGGCTCGTCGCCTGCTCTCACGCGCCGCACGGGGCAGAAGAGGATCTTGGCGCCTCTCCTGCGGAGATCGCAGCGGGGCAGAGGATGGCCGAAGAGCAGTGCGGAACCTGCCATGGGGTCGCGCGTGACGCACAAAGTCCGATGCGAAATGCTCCGCCGTTCAGCTACTTGGGTCGCAACTATCCTGTCAGCAGTCTGGCGGAGGCGCTCGCCGAAGGCATGATCACCGGCCATGACGGCATGCCGGAATGGGAGTTGGAGCCAGCCGAGATCAGAGGGCTGCTGGGTTACATCCAGTCGGTTCAAGAGCCCTGATCGCGCTGTCGACAACGCGGCGCAGCCCGGCCAGCAGTCGTGTTGCATCTGACTAGGGCGCTGGATCGTTTGAAAGCGCGCATGCTGGAGCCGCCGCCCGCTCCCGCGGGAACTCCCAGGGGAGCCGTCGGTTCAGGGTCGATTGCTTCCCTCGCGCCCCGCTCGCCCCGATCAACACGCCATTTCCGACCGTCTTCTGACGCAGTATCGCGCGTCCTGCTTCGCAAGGATCGCACGAAGGGAGCCGGCCTTTGGCGCGCCAGCTTGTCACGTACTGCGGCGGCGCGCTGATTTCGGGCTTTATTCAGCGGGCGGTGTAGCCGCCGTCGATGACCAGCTCGGCGCCTGTGATGAACTTGGCCTCGTCGGAAGCCAGATAGACAATACCCCAGGCGATGTCGTCGGGCTCGCCCATGTGGCCGAGAGGATGCAGCGCATCTGTTGCGACTCGACCGGCTTCGAGATCGCCGGACGCTTTCAGATGCGCTTCAACCAGGGGGGTCCAGATGAATCCCGGGTGGATCGAGTTCACGCGAATACTGTCCGCGGCATAGAGGAGTGCGTCTGTCTTGGTCATCAGGCGGACCGCTCCCTTCGAGGCGTGGTAAGCGGGGATATCGGGCGCGCTGACCAGTCCGTAGATCGAGGAAAGATTGATGATGCTTCCACCGCCGGCCATCCGCAGAATCTGAATGGCGTGCTTGGTGCAAAAGAACACGCCCTTGACATTGATTGACTGGACCCAGTCCCACTCCGCTTCCGTCAGCTCATGCGTCGGCTTATTCACGCCCGCCACGCCGGCATTGTTCACGACGATGTCGAGGCGCCCAAAATGCGCTGCGACTTCGCCGAACACCCGGGATACCTCGGCTTCACTGGAGACATCGCAGCGCCAGAAGCGCGCTGGGAAATCGCGGGCGCGCAGTTCGGTCGCCAGCGCTTCTCCCTTGTCAGCCTGAAGGTCGAGTACGGCGACAGAAGCGCCTTCCTCGGCCATGCGGATTACGCCCGCTCGCCCGATGCCAAGTGCTCCGCCTGTCACGATGGCTACCTTGCCGGTCAGTCGATTCATGATTTCACCTGCTTGCTTGAGGGAAGGACGACACGCTCCTCGGGGATGCGGGAACTAGCAGCCCCCAAACGTTTGGACTGGCTCGGCGGGTTCTATCGTTTGGCGACGCCGTACCATCCGCCTGCGATGACCGCGACGAAGACCGAAAGCACGATGACAGCACTGTCCGGCGCTTCCACGCGAAAGATTTCCGACAAGAATGGGACGGTCATCGTGCACACGAGGACAACTGCCGCTATGGCGCTCACACCCCAGAAGATGTTATGCTGCGAGTCGAACAGCCGTGTTGCAGTACCCGATGCATCAGCAAGCGCCAGAACCAGATTACCTATGACGAGCACCATGAAGCCCGCAGCGCGCGCCTGATCCTCAGGGAGTTCGATGCCGAGGCTCCACACGTAGATGCCAAGCACCGCCGCCAGCAGGACAGCGCCCTGAATGACAGCCAGAATGATCTGAGGCCGCCCGAACAGGGGCTCCTTGATCGACCTTGGCGGGCGGCGCATCGCCGAGCGATCACTTGGCTCGGATTCGAAAACCAGTGAGCATACGGGGTCGATGATCAACTCCAGCATCACCACGTGCATCGGATAGAGCAGGGGTGGCATGCCAAAGAGGATTGGCAGCAGAGCGACGCCCGCAATTGGGACATGGATCGCCATCACATAGGTCAGCGCCTTACGGAGGTTGGCGAAGATGCGGCGGCCCAGCCGCACGCCGCCGACGATTGCTGGAAAGCTGTCGTCGAGCAAAACGAGATCGGCTGCTTCCCGAGCAACATCGGTCCCGCGCTTTCCCATGGCGATGCCGACGTGGGCGCGTTCCAGCGCCGGAGCGTCGTTGATGCCATCGCCGGTCATCGCGACAACCTCGCCGCGCGCCTTGAACGCCTCAACGAGCGCCAGCTTCTGCTGTGGCTTGACGCGCGCGAATATCCGAACCGTCCCGAGCCGCTTTGACAAATCCTCAACGCTGAGCGAGGCGATCTCGGACCCTGTCAGGACGCCACCAGTCACATCAAGCCCCGCCTGTCGCGCGATCTCAAGGGCGGTCGCGGGATAGTCACCTGTGATCATTGAAACGTCGATGCCGGCCGCGCGGGCCTCGGCGAGCGCGGCTGGAACATCGGTTCGGAGCGGGTCAAGAAATCCGATCAGACCGACGAATTCGAACGGCGCTTCCTCTGGTTCGCTGATCGCTTTCGTTGCGTCGTCGGCCTTGGCAACACCAAGAACACGTAATCCGCTGGCCGCCATGCTAGCCAGTGCACTATCGACGATTTGCTTCTCGGCAGGCGTTGTCCTGCACAGACGCAAGATTGCCTCAGGGGCCCCCTTCGCAGCCCACGCCGCCCCCGCCTCGGTTTGCCACAACTGGATGACGGCAAGGCGATCGGGCCTGAGCGGAAAGCTGCTGACCGGCTCATTGCCACTGCTGGCCAGCGTCGACGCTGCACGATCTGCCAGCGCCTCGTAAACCGCGCGGTCCATGGGGTCGACGGGATGCACCGCTGACGCAAGAAGCGCGACGCGTGCGACCTCTCCCGCGGCGCTGTCCATGTCGGTCCCAAGATCCAGGCTGTTGGCCCAGACTGCACCGACTTTCATGCGATTCTCGGTCAGCGTGCCGGTCTTGTCGACACACAGCATTGTCACCGCGCCCAGGGTCTCGACCACAGCCGCCCGGCGTACCAGCACCTGATGGCGCGCGAGCCGCCACGAACCGATGGCAAGAAAGACAGCCAGCACCATCGGAAACTCTTCCGGGAGCAAAGCGATCGCCACGGTTAGTCCAGCCAGCCCTCCGGCAACCCAATCGCCTCGCACGAAACCATAGGCTGCGGCTACGAGCAGGCAGAAGACGACCGCAATCACGCTCAGTAGCAAAACCAGCCGGCCGGTCGTTTCCTGAAGAGGCGTGCGCTCCATTTCGCCAGACAGCGCGGCGCCGATGGCGCCAATTCGGGTACGAGGTCCGGTATGAGTGACCTGCGCCAGACCCTGTCCCGCGAGCAGCATCGTCCCGGCGAACAGGGCGTTTTCTTTGTCCGCGTGGCCGTTGTCGGCTTCATTGGCATGCCAGGGTCCCGGCTGCTTGATGACGGGAACTGACTCGCCTGTCAGGGCGGACTCGTCGACCGTGAGGACGTCCCCTTTGCGGAAAACCGCATCGGCGGAGATTCGCTCGCCCTCCATGACAACGATGATGTCCCCCGGAACGAGATCGCGGGCGGGGACGCGCTGATGGCTCCCGTGGCGAATAACATCTGCAAATGGCTCTGCCAGTTCTCGCAAGGCCGCAAGAGCGCGTTCACTGCGCGCATCCTGAAAGACGACCAGTCCAACCGAGACGGCTGCACCGCCAAGCAGAAACAGTCCCTCGCCGATATCGCCGACGACCAGGTAGAGTGAAGCAGCCACTAGCAGGAAGATGAACATCGGCTCGCGAAGCGTCCCGAGCGCGATTGTCACAAGGCCGCGGGAGTTGGCGGTCCTCAACGTATTTGGGCCGTGCTTCTTCAGAAGCGCCTCGGCTTCCGCCACACTCAATCCAGTAAGTGGCTCTTCGGCCATGCAGTCTCGCTTCGCTATCTCGGCTGAGCTGAA
>JAUYSA010000044.1 GCA_030696545.1 Hyphomonadaceae bacterium | reverse complement strand
AGATCACACCAGTGACGGAGGCGATGCTGTCGTCGCCCTCTTCCGCAGACTGGCTCGATGGGCGCCGGACGCGCGATGCTCAGGGCTTCAGCCCGCTCAACAAGATCAACAAGAACAATGTCAGCAAGCTGCGGCTTGCGTGGTCATTGTCGCTGCCGCCGGGGCCGAACCAGAACACGCCGCTGGTGCATGACGGCATCATGTTTGTCCACGCCTTCAAGGACGTCATGCAGGCCGTGGACGCCGTCACCGGCGACATCCTGTGGCAATATACCTATCGCCTCCCGAAGGACGTGACGCCCACGCCGAAGAAATCCATCGCGATCTACGACACGATGGTGTTCATGCCGACGTCGGATGCGCACATCGTGGCGCTCGACATGAAAACCGGCAAGGTGATGTGGAACACCGGCGTCGGCGCAACGGGCTTCACCATGTCGGGCGGCCCCATCGTCGCCGGGGGCAAGGTGATATTTGGAACCCGCGGACCCAAGCCAGTCATCGTGGGGCTCGATGCCAAGACCGGCAAGGAGTCGTGGCGCTTCAACACTATTCCGAAGCCGGGCGAGCCGAACTACGACACCTGGAACAACATGTCCTACGAGGCGCGCAATGGCGGCACGATCTGGACGCCGGGCAGCTACGACAAGGAGACCAACCTCGTCTTCTTCGGCCCCGCGCCCACTTATGACACCAAGCCACTTCGCAACCGCGTGCCGGGCGCCAACAACGACGCGCTCTACACCAACGCCACGATCGCGCTGAATCCGGAAACCGGAAAACTTGTCTGGCACTACCAGCATCTTGAGAACGACCAGATGGATCTGGACTGGGCATACGAACGCCAGATCATGACCATCGGGTCCGGCAGCAATGCACGGCGCGTGCTCGTCACGGCGGGCAAGGCTGCTCTGCATGACGCGCTTGATCCGGCGACCGGGAAATACCTGTTTTCGATCGATCTTGGGATGCAGAACTACATCACGGCGATCGATCCCAAGACGGGTCGCAAGACCGTCGATCCGGACCTGATCCCGGGCGATGGCAAAACGAAGATGATCTGCCCGAGCGCGGCCGGGTCAAAGAACTTCAATCCGTCGGGCTTTAATCCGTCCACGGGCGTGCTGTTCGTCCCGTTGATCGAAGCGTGCATGGACCTCGTGCCGCTTCCGGAAGGTCAGCGTGGGCTTCTGTCGACTGGCGTGCGCACCAACAATCGGCCGATGCCGGACAGCGACGGGCTTTACGGCCGCCTCGTCGCGGTGGATCTCAAGACGAAAAAGCAGCTTTGGGTGACGCGCGAGCGTGCGCCGATCCTCACCAGCACGCTGCCCACGGCTGGCGGTCTGGTGTTCGCCGGCTCCATGGACCGGGCCTTCTCGGCCTACGACCAGTCCACGGGCAAGCGTTTGTGGACCACGCGTCTTGGCGACGTGCCAAACTCGAATCCCATCAGCTACGAGGTCAACGGCAAGCAGTACATCGCGGTCGTCAGCGGCAGCGGCGCTGTTCGCAGCACGGCCTATGTGAACATGCTGCCGGAGATCAGGAACCCGGCAGTGCGCACCTCGAACATCTGGGTCTTCGAACTTCCCTAGTCCGGACGAGTCTGCGCTGAAGAACGATTGCCCGCGACGACTGTGGATGCGCGAAAGTGCTCTGCTGTCATCGCGGGATTTTCGTGAGCGCCAGGCAAAATCAATCGTCACGAACCCGCACCCTCTATTTCCATGAATTTGGAAATAGTGATTGACGCTCGCAGGACGCACATCTACTCATCCTTCGATGAAACTCGAAATAGCGTCTGCGCAGCTTGAAGCGCTCGGAAACCCGGTGCGGCTTCAGATCTATCGATTGCTGGTGCGTGCCGGCGTTGATGGTCTCGCGGTCGGCGCGGTGCAGGACAAGCTGGGAATGCCCGCCTCTACGCTGTCGCACCACATGCGCAAACTGATCGAACCCGGTCTCGTAACGCAAGAGCGTCAGGCGACCACGCTGATCTGCCGCGCGCATTATCCTGCCATGACAGCGCTTATCGGCTACCTGTCTGACGAATGCTGCGCAGATGGAGTGTGCCCGCCTGCAAGCGTCAAGACGCGCGGCAGCAAGGCGAGCGCCAAAGCATGAGCGATGTTGCTTTGCCGAACGCGATGTCTTCAGTGCTCGACATTCCTGATGCTGTGAGGCTGCAGAATAGCTTCTCGACGCACCGACCGCGCATCCTCATGCTCTATGGCTCTCTTCGGGAGCGGTCCTACAGCCGGCTTCTCACACATGAAGCCGCGCGCCTGCTCGAACATTTTGGCGCAGAGGTGAAGATTTTTGATCCCGCGGGCCTGCCTTTGCCCGACGGTGCGCCCGCCAGTCATCCAAAGGTGCAAGAATTGCGCGCGCTCAGCGAATGGTCTGAGGGGCAGGTGTGGACAAGCCCCGAACGGCACGGCGCGATGACGGGCGTCATGAAATCCCAGATTGACTGGATACCGCTTTCGGTTGGCGCCGTTCGCCCGACACAGGGGCGGACGCTGGCGGTCATGCAGGTCTCGGGCGGCTCGCAGTCGTTCAATGCCGTCAACCAGATGCGGATACTTGGTCGCTGGATGCGAATGATCACCATTCCCAACCAGTCTTCAGTCGCCAAGGCGTTTCAGGAGTTTGATGACGCTGGCCGGATGAAGCCTTCGTCGTATTACGATCGCGTCGTCGACGTCATGGAGGAACTCGTGAAATTCACTCTGCTAACGCGGGATGTTTCCGGCTACCTGACTGACCGATACAGCGAACGAAAAGAAGGCGCGAGACAAGGCGGCAACGCATGAAAGCCTCGCTGCCTCGCAAGGTAGGCGCAGAGCTTCTGGGCTCTATCCTGCTTACCGGAACCGTCATCGGGTCGGGCATTCTTGCGAGTCGAATGGCCGCTGGAAATGACGCAGTCGCGCTGTTGGGAAACACGCTGGCGACGGCGGCAATGCTGTTCGTGCTGATCAACGCCTTAGGCCCCATCTCCGGCGCGCACTTCAACCCGGCCGTCACGCTGGTGATGACGCTGCGACGGCAACTTTCGCCCGTGACTGCGACCATCTATGTGTTGGCGCAGGTGGCAGGATGCATTCTTGGCGCGTGGCTGGCTCATGCCATGTTCGAGCTGCCAATCCTGCAAGTCTCAACCCATGTGCGATCCGGACCCGCGCAGATGTTGAGTGAAGGCGTTGCGACCTTCGCCCTGCTGTTCGCCATCCTGTTTGTATCGCGATGGAAGGCTGAGGCCGTCCCGACAGCGGTGGCGCTTGTGATCACGGCTGGTTATTGGTGGACGGCCAGCACATCCTTCGCCAACCCAGCGATCAGCATTGCACGCGCGATGAGCGACACGTTTGCGGGCGTTCGTCCCGAAGATGTACCTGGCTTCATCGTTGGCCAGCTTACAGGCGCCTTGCTTGCCTGGATCGCAAGCCTCGTACTTCTCCCGAAAGACCAGCAAACATGAGCACGCACTTTCCCGTCGTCATCCACCACAATCCGGAATGCGGCACCTCCCGCAATGTGCTCGAATTGATCCGCGCTGCGGGCTACGAGCCGACTGTCATCCTCTATCTGCAAACCGGATGGACACAGCCGCAGCTGCAAGCGCTTTTCGCGGCCGCGGGATTGACGGCGCGAGACGCCCTGCGAACCACGAAGTCGCCCGCCGCGGAGCTGGGGCTGCTTGATCCGTCCGTCGATGATCAGGCATTGCTGTCGGCGATGGTCGCCCATCCCGTTCTTGTAAACCGTCCGATCGTCGCAACACCGAAGGGCGTGCGCCTGTGCCGCCCCAGCGAGCGGACGCTTGACCTGCTGGAAAAATGGCCGCCGGGGCCCTTTGCGAAGGAAGACGGCGAACTGCTTATCGATGCTTCGGGAAAGCGGATCGCGTAAGGCCACTTCGCCCTTTAACCATGGGCGCCGGGCCGTCGCGTCTCTGGGCCGCGAAACCGGCGTTCAGGCATTCCCATCGTCATGACCGCAACATTTTTGCTTCCTGCCTGTAACCGGCGCCCCTGCTCATGCGGATAGCCCTGTACGCGGCCCCGACGCCGCACTCGCCGCCGCATTCCAGCGGCGCGAAGGTTCAGGAGGATATGCATGAAAAACGCTTCCACGATCTCTGCGCTTGTTGGCGCGCTTGCCGTTGCCGGCGCCCTCGCAGGCGCAGCTGCGGCCCAGAACATGCCCGCGAAGAAACCGCCAACCGCTGCACAGGAAGCGGGAATGGAAAAATGCTACGGCGTCGCCAAGGCACACCAGAATGACTGCAAGGCGGGCGCGGGCACATCTTGCGCCGGCAGCTCCACGAAAGATTACCAGGGCAACGCCTGGTCACTCGTGAAAGCCGGAACCTGCGCCACGATCACGACGCCGGCCGGCATGGGCTCCCTCACACCGAAGATGTAGTCCATGACCATCGCACCAGCTGCCGGTCTCGGCTTGAAGCCTCAGCATTATGCCGAAGCGATCAGCGATACGGCAGCTGGCGCATGGTTTGAGGTCCACCCCGAAAACTACATGTGCGAGGGCGGCCCTCGTCACGCGGCCCTCGGCGCCGTGCGCGACAAGCATCCGCTGTCGCTACACGGTGTTGGCCTCTCACTTGCTGGCGATGAGGCGCCGGACGAAGCGCATCTTGCGCAGCTTCGCTACCTTGTTGACCGCTACGAGCCTTTTCTGGTCTCCGAGCATCTTGCGTGGTCGCGGCGCGGCGGCGTCTATCGATCCGACCTGCTCCCTTTCCCACGCACCAGCTCGGCCCTGATCCGCATCGCGCGACACATCGACCGGACGCAGGAGGCGCTCGGTCGGCGCATCCTGATCGAGAACCCCTCACTCTATCTGTCCCTTCACGGCCACGACTATGGCGAGCTCGAATTCCTGGTTGACCTCTGCCGCCGCACGGGGTGCGGCCTGCTGCTGGACGTCAACAATGTTTATGTGAGCGCAAGCAACCTCGGCTACTCGGCGGAGGCTTACATAGATGCGGTCTCGGCCAGCCTAGTCGGCGAGATTCATCTTGCAGGACACGCGCCAGATCCCACCCTTGGCGCCGGCCTGCTTATCGATACTCACGGCGCGCCTATCGATGAAACCGTGTGGCGCCTCTTTCGCCGCCTTGTCGGCCGTATCGGCCCTCGCCCCACGCTGATCGAGCGCGATGACAACATCCCTACCTACACACACCTGGCGGCAGAGCGCGACGCGGCTGCAAGCATCCTCGTCTATACACATGAGGCCGCCCTTGTCTCTGCATGACGAACGAAGCTTTTTCGATGCCTTCGACGCCGCGCTCGCGGGCGATGATTTGGCGCTTGTCCCATGGTTGACTCCGCCCGCGCCTGGCCTTGCCGTCTATCGCAACACCATTGTCAGCGCCGCGATCGACGCCCTCGCCGCCACCTTCGCCACAATCCGGCTGATGACCGGCGAAGACTGGTTCCGTGCTGCGGCGGGTGAATTCGCGCGCGCGCACCCGCCGATCGACCCGGCTCTCGTCAACTATGGCGCCGATTTTCCAGGCTGGCTCGCAAGCTTTCCGCCCGCCCAGGACGCGCACTATCTGGCTGGCGCGGCGCGACTCGACTGGCTCTGGTGGCAATCCTGGTCCGCCG
Source organism: Hyphomonadaceae bacterium (assembly GCA_030696545.1). Taxonomy (GTDB): domain Bacteria; phylum Pseudomonadota; class Alphaproteobacteria; order Caulobacterales; family Hyphomonadaceae; genus UBA7672. The sequence goes on along the minus strand of JAUYSA010000044.1, from coordinate 4,727 downwards.
CCGATGCCTCGCTGCTCGATCCCGCCGCGCTCTCGACACTTCCAGCGGAAGGTCTCGCGAGCATCACTTTAGGTCTTCACCCTACGCTTCACCTTGCGTCGTTCGAAGCTTCAATTCCGTCCCTCTGGCTGGCCCACCAGTCGCCCCTGCGTGGCGAGGCGCACCAGTTGGCCGACGCGCCGGAGCAGATTCTTTTTGTTCGCACAGGTCCGCATGTGCAGTCGCACCTCGTCGACCCGGCCACATTCGCATTTCTTGAATCTCTTCAGCGCCGCGAAGCGGTCCTTGCCGCCGCTGAATGCGCTCTTGCCGCCGATCCGGAATGCTCCCTTCCGCACATACTTACCGGCGCTATTGCGCTCGGCCTCTTCACCACCATCAACCTGATCCCGGACACGCCCCGATGAGTATCGCCGCCGAAGCCCGCCCCAATCCCGTTATTTCTCTCCTGCGCGCACCTGAAACCATCATCCCCGAATGGTTGATCGCCCTCGTCTGCCGCTTTGGCATCGCCGCCGTGTTCTTCCTGTCCGCCCGTACCAAGGTAGAGGGAATCATCACGTTGAAGCCCTCGACTTTCGAGCTTTTCACCTACGAGTATAACGTCCCCCTGCTGCCGCCGGACGTGGCCGCCTACCTTGCCACTTATGCCGAGCACATCTTCTCGATTCTGCTCGTTCTTGGCCTGCTCACGCGCATGTCAGCCGCCGGCCTGATGGGTATGACGATGGTGATCCAGCTTTTCGTCTATCCCGACGCCTGGCCAACTCATCTCAGCTGGGCAGGCCCCATGCTTTATCTTCTGGCTCGCGGAGGCGGTGCGCTGTCCCTTGACCGCGCATTGAAATTGCCCTGATCACCGTTCAGTCCTCCTTCTTTGCGGCGCCCGCCGTAACGACCCATGGCGTCCGGCCTCGCATCCGGCTAGCATCCTCGGGGGCTCCGCACGGGAGTGAACGCCGGGGTCAGGGCTTGAGCGAAATCGACGCTCCATTGAAAGCGCTCATGCTGCGCGGGCTTGCGGGTGACGCCGCCGCTCATGCCGAGCTTCTTTCGCGCATGAGCGTTTATCTCCGCCGCTATTTCGCGCGAAAGCTCGGCAGTAGCGATGCTGATGTGGAAGATCTGGTGCAGGAGACACTGCTCGCCATCCATCTCAAACGCGAAACCTGGGACCGCGCCCAACCTTTTACCTCCTGGGCTTATGCGATTGCGCACTACAAGTTGATCGACCAATTTCGCCGCCGGCGTGTTCGCCGCACCGAACCCCTCGAAGCCGCTGAGAGTCTTTTCCATTCAGACGACGGCGACGCGTCCGCTCGCCTGGATGTTGACCGTCTGCTCGGCGAACTGCCCGAACGCCAGCGGCAGATTCTGTCCGATGTGAAGCTCGGCGGACTTTCATCAGCGGAGGCAGCCGCAAAATCCGGCATGTCTGAAAGCGCGGTGAAGGTGAGCGTCCACCGATCGCTGAAAGCCCTGATAAGGAGGGTCCGCGATGAAAACTGATGAGCTCATCGCCTTGCTGGCGACCGACGCCAAGAAGCCTGCGACACCTTTCCCGGTCATGCGACGCCTTGGTCCCGCTGCGCTGGCCGGAGCAATTATTGCGCTGGCCGCCCTTTTTGTGTGGCTTGGTATTCGCGACATGGGCGAGGCGGTCGCCTCATCCAGTTACTGGATGAAGACCCTCTATACGGCCGCGCTCGCAGTCTCGGGCTTCCTCATTGCGGAACGCCTGTCGCGCCCAGGCGCAAACGCTACGCGGGGCGCCTTCGCTTTGGTCGCTGTTGTTGCGATCATGCTCGGTATCGGCATAACGCAGCTACTATCGACTCCGCCGGAAGCAATGCGTGACGCCCTGCTCGGTTCGACATGGGATCGCTGCCCCTGGCGCATTGTCGCTCTTGCCATCCCCGGCCTCGCGCTCAGTCTTCTTGCTATGCGCCGTCTTGCGCCGACGCGTCCCACGCTGGCTGGCGCTGGCGCAGGCCTGTTTGTCGGGGGCATCGCGGCTACCGTTTATGGCCTTCACTGCGCTGAGACCTCCGCAGCCTTCACGTTGATCTGGTACACAGGCGGCGTCGCGCTTTCCACCGCGCTCGGCGCCATTGCAGGCTGGCGCGTACTGCGCTGGTAGGTGAGCATCAACGATGGCACAGGGATCACGAAAAACGCCGGCTGGCGTCAAACTGCTCAAGGCGAACCTGCCGAAGAAGCTCTGCGCCGTATGCGGAAAGCCTTTTACATGGCGCAAGAAGTGGGCGCGCGATTGGGAAAGCGTGAAGTATTGCTCGGAACGTTGCCGCCGCGGCTCATGAGCTGAAACGGACTCCATCGCGCCCGACTACTGTAACCAGCGAAGCGCGCTCCCATGCAGCAGTTTCGGCCACAGCTTCGCGACCTAAGAATCATCATGACCCTTGTGTGCGGACATCTCGGAGCCGACACGCAGCAGAAGTGGCGCGATGAGCGAAGCTACCGCTTCTTGTCCCGGCCGGTCGCCAATCAGATCCTGACGCACTTCAAGCTCCAGGTAGTCGAGCCCGCGTGGATCAGCGTGCGTGGGAACGGTGAAGTCCTTCTCGTCTAGCCGGTAAGGCTGGTTGTCACCCACCGCATCGCCCAACTCAGCCCGCAGTAGATCGAGCACGCTGGATGACAAACGCGAGTCGTCGCGATGAAGAATCCCAAACTGCCAGGGCCGCTGAAATTGCTGCATGACCGGCGTGAAGCTATGCAATGCGACCAGCAAGGTGGGCTGGCTTCGTGCGGCGCGGCGGGCAAGCTCCGCCGAAATTGCATCGTGATAAGGCCGATGGATCGCGCATTGCCGTTCCAGCCGGTCGGCGGCGCCGATATTGGCGTTACCCGGTATGTCGATCCCGTCGCTGCTCGCTGCAATCGATGAAGCATCTGCGAGCGAGCGATTACAGTCGATCACCAGCCTCGAATAAGTCTGGCTGATAAAGCAGGCGTCGAGTTTTTCCGCCAGGATCTCGCCAAGCCCCGCCACACCGATGTCCCACGCGATGTGAAGATCGAGCGATGCGGGATCAAGCCCAAGGCCATCAAGCTTCAACGGTATGGCCCGGCCAGCATGGTCCCCTACGATGAGAAAAGGCGAGGTTCCACCTTGATTCCACACCTGTACCGGCGATGGATCGTGCGCGCCCGACAGTAAATCAGACGTTGAGCCGTGATCCGGTCTATATTCGGTCAATGCCTGTTCTCTCCATTCGTCATGTCACGCGCTATCGCTATCGCAATCCCGTAGCCTTGGGCGAGCATCGCATGATGTTCCGCCCGAGAGAGAGCTACGATCAGCGTATCCTCTCCAGCGACCTGAAGATCACGCCAAAGCCCGACAAGCTGCGATCGATACATGATGTGTTCGGCAACTGCGTAAGCATAGCCCAGTTCAGCTGCACAAGCCGGGAACTCACCTTCGAGAGCCGGGTAAAGCTCGAACACGCCCCGCTCCCGGCCTTTGCGGACATGGACGGCAAGGTTGAAATCTATACCGGCAGCATGCCCTTCGCCTATGGCGTTGATGACCTGGCGGACCTGCACATGTCGATGCGGCGGCAACACGCCGATCCCGAGGGCAGGATAGACCGATGGGCGCGCCAATTCGTCGAGCCCGGTGAAACCAGCTTGCAGGCGCTGCTCAGCAACATCACCAACGCAATTCGCGCAACCTTCAAATACAATGTGCGACACGCCAAAGGCGCCCAAACGCCGCTCGAAACACTGGCTTTGGGTACAGGCAGCTGCCGCGACTACGCGGTCTTCATGATCGACGCCGTGCGAAGCCTCGGCCTCGCCGCCCGTTTTGTGTCTGGCTACATCTGCACGCCTCGCAAGCCCGGATCACCGCCCCGGCGAGGCGGCGGTCATACACATGCATGGGTACACGTCTATCTCCCCGCCTTTGGGTGGGTGGAGTTCGATCCAACCAACGGGATTGTGGGAAACAGCGATCTCGTCCGGGTCGCTATCGCTCGCGATCCACGCCAGGCCGTGCCGCTGCACGGAACTTGGACAGGTGCGCCTTCGGATTACCTCGGAATGGATGTCGAGGTCGATGTTCGCGAAGAACCGCACTGAACTTGCAACGTACTTCGCCGTCAGCGGTTAAGTGATACCTTCCTCAGGAGACGCTGAATGCGCATACGCGCCGGATTCGAGATCATCTACGACTGTCCGGCCCCCGTACCCATGCTGCTGTCTCTAAGCGTCCATCCGACGCGTCAGGCCGACCTGGAGACGGCCGACTGGGTGCGCACAGACCCGCCGCTCGACGTCGTCCAGTATATCGACACAGCGGGGAACATCTGCAGTCGTGTGGTTGCGCCGGCGGGCCGTCTTGTCCTGTCAGCAGACTTCATAATCCACGACAGCGGATTGGTGGACGACTATGAGCCGAACGCTTTGCAACTCGAAGTAAAGGATCTCCCGAACGAGGTGCTCGTCTTCCTCCTCGGCAGCCGCTACTGCGAAACGGACAGGCTGAGCGAAATCGCATGGTCCCTCTTCGGCAATACGCCGCTGGGATGGCAGCGCGTCCAGGCCATCGTGGATTTCGTCCATAACCACATCGCCTTCGACTACCAGCAGGCCCGCAACACGCGCACCGCTTACGAAGCCTATTCGGAACGGGTCGGCGTTTGCCGTGACTACGCTCATCTCGCGGTCGCGTTCTGTCGCTGCATGAACATTCCGGC
>JAUYSA010000436.1 GCA_030696545.1 Hyphomonadaceae bacterium | reverse complement strand
GGCAAGGCTCGCCACCGTGGTCGATTTGCCAACGCCGCCCTTCATGTTCACGACAGAAACGGTGCGCGGCGCCACCGGCTAACTCCACTGGTCGATCAGGAAACCCGTTCCAAAAGGCGTCGGCCGGTTCGGCCCGCAGGTCAAGGCGTCGCCCTGCCCCGCCTTCGATTACAACCGGGAAATGAGCCGCAGCTATTTCTTTTGGCCGTCCGGCGGCTCGGTCGGGAATGGATTCACGCCGGGCGTCAGATAGATCAGCCCGGTCTCTTCCATGTACCGCTTTTCCGCGGCCTCGCGCGCCAGCCGCGCCTTGCGAAGAGCCCTCAGCTCCTCTTGCTCGGCCATACTGGCGGCAATCTCCGGCTCCGCCCATTTGTTCGGCATGAACCAGACGCCAAGACCCACGATCAGGCCAAGCACCACGATCACGTAGTTGAGGTATTTCCAACCGAAGATCTTCGGGTCCCAACGGTATTCCACGGCCCTGTCTCCTCGCATCACACCGGCTTCAGTTCCGGCGGGACAAATTTCTCGCGCATCGTCACCAGCTCCTCGGCGATCGAGGGATGCAATGCGCAGGTACGGTCAAAGTCAGCCTTCGAAGCGCCCAACTTAACCGCGATCGCCACGGCCTGGATAATCTCCGGAGCATCCGGCCCGACGATGTGGACGCCAACGACGCGCTCGTCCTCGGCCCGCACCACAATCTTCATTAGCACACGTTCCTCGTCCCCCGTGAGCATGTCTTTCATGGGGCGGAACCTGGTCTTGTAAATATCGACAACACCGTACTTTTTTCGCGCTTCCGCCTCGCTCAGCCCGACAACGCCCACGGGCGGCTGGGCGAAAACCGCGTGCGGAACATCGGCATGGTCGAAGCTCGTCGGACGGTTCATGAACTGGGTCTGGGCAAAAGCCTGCCCCTCCCTGATCGCTACCGGCGTCAGGTTAAGCCGGTTGGTCACGTCGCCGATGGCGAAGATGCTCGGCACGCTGGTGCGGGAATTCTCGTCCACGACAACTGCGCCATGCTCGTCCAGCTTCACGCCAGCCTTGTCGAGCCCAAGCCCCTTCGTGTGCGGATCGCGCCCGACAGCGAACAACACCTTGTCGCCCGCCGCGCTCTCGCCGTTCGAGAGATGGACGCGAAATTTCTCGCCCTCCTTCTCGATGCGCACAGGCGACGCGCTGGAGATAACCTTCACGCCCTTGCGCTTCAGTTCCTCATGCACGTGCGTGCGCACATCCTCGTCGAAGCCGCGCAGCACGGTCTCCTTGCGGATCACCATGCACACCTTCGCGCCAAGTCCGCTCATGATCCCCGCGAACTCGACCGCGATATATCCGCCGCCAACGATAACGATGTGCTCTGGAATCTTGTCGAGGTGGAACATCTCGTTGGACGTGACCGCGAGTTCAATGCCCTCGACATCCTTCGGCATGGCGGGACTTCCGCCCGTCGCAACCAGGATCTTGTCCGCCGTCACAGTCCGGCCGGCCTTCACCAGCCTCACCGTATGGGCATCGACGATCTCTGCGCGGTCATCGACAAGCTCTGCGCCAGCATTGCGCAGGTTGCGCGCGTAGATGCCGGAGAGCCGGTCGATCTCGCGGTGCATCTTGTCCATGAACATGTTGTGGTCGTAGCTCGCGCCTTCGACCTTCCAGCCATAGCCCTTCATGTGTTCGAACGTGCGACCGAACTCGCTGGCATAGACCATGTACTTCTTGGGGATGCAGCCGCGGACAACGCAAGTTCCGCCTGCGCGGTATTCCTCCGCAACAAGCACCTTCGCGCCTGTCATGGCCGCCAGCCGGGAAGCGCGCACGCCGCCGGAGCCGGCGCCTATCACGAACAGATCGTAGTCATACGCCATCAGGAACCCCTGGCTGTCAGGGCACCATATCTAGGGAGTCTGCGGTCCGCGCAAAAGTGCGGCTCTTGGACTATCGGCGCTCGAAAACGAAAAAGGGCGGCCCCGGCATCCCGGAACCGCCCGATCCTGTCTCTCGATACTTTGGTTACTTCACGGCCAGCGGCCATGCCGGGCCAACGCCGCTTGCGGGCTGGCCAGCCGTATCGCGGGCGAATGTGTAGAGTGGCTTGCCCTTGTACGCCCACATCTTTGCGCCATCGTCGCGCGTCACAACAGTCCAGTCGCCATCATCCTTGGCATCGGCGGCAGCTGCCAGCGGTGGCCAGTTGGTGGCGCACTGGGCGTTGCAGGCCGACTTGCCCGGCGTCGTGTCGCGCGCGAACGTGTAGAGCGGCTTTCCGTCCGGCGCGACGAAGGCGCCATCCTTTTCCGACACGCCCGGAGGCGTGGCCCAGGCAACGCCCATCAGCGCCAGCGCGCCTGCCGTCATCAGTCCAGCAAGGATCCGCATGTGTCTCTCCAGCTTGTTTCCCAGCAACACGGGAACATGCGGAAAACTAACACTCAGACGTGACGGGACAATGCCCGCAACGCAGCCGTGATCAATTGTGGCGTGATCAGTTCGGAAGCGCCGGAGCAGGTGCGGGCTCAGCGCCCGGCGGCAGGGCCGGACCAGCCGGAGCAGGCGCCGGCGGCACGGGCCAGACCGACCGCAGATCGGCAAGCGCTTTCACGCCAGCTTCCTGGGCCATCGCCTGGAACTGCTCGGAGCCCTTCTGGCCGACAACCTGGATCTTCTCCTGGACGGCCTTGCCTTCCTTGGACGTGACAAATTTCACGAGGAGCTCAAGCTCCTTCACGTTGAATTCTTCCGTGAACGACGTGACCAGGGCTTCCTTGATCGCAGGCGTCGCATCCTCGAGATTCTTGGTGATGCCCATCAGCAGCTGCCGCGCCTGTTCTGATGACAGCCCGTCCTGCTGCATCATGCCCTGAACCTGCTGGAATGCGATCTGCTGCATGCCTTCGCGGTCGAGCGGGATCGGAACACCAGCTTCAACAAGCTTTGTCGCGAGACGAATCTCGGCCGCCGGCGGACCAGAAGCCGGTTGGCACGCCGTCAACGCAACGGCCGCAGCCGCAACCGCAATCACCGTTCTGATCATCTCGTTTTCCCTGTCCGTAATTCTTGGTCTTTTGGGGCGGGGCCCGGCTTGTGGCGAGGCATTTAGCATCCGTCGCCCGTATTCCATAGGACTTTCCGGTCGCAGCGGCGTTACCGCTTCCGCACGATCCGCGCGCCCTCGACTTCCCCGACTATCACCTGCTCGGCATAGCCGATGAAAAGCCCGTGCTCGACCACGCCGGGGATATCATCCAGCGCCTCGCCCAGCGCCTTCGGGTCGGGAATCACGCCGCATGAAAGGTCGAGGATCAGGTGCCCGCCATCGGTGTGCAGCAGGCTCTCCCCGGTCGCCATACGCCAGCTGCTGGGCGCGCTACCAAGGCCAAGCGAGGCGATGTGATGATGGATGCGGCGGCGCGTAAGCTCAGACCCAAATGCATTCACCTCGATCGGCAGCGGAAACTTGCCGAGCGATTGCACTTCCTTGCCCGCATCCGCGATCACGACCATCCGCTCGGAAGCCTCCGCGATGATCTTCTCGCGCAGCAGAGCCGCGCCGCCGCCCTTGATCAAATTGAGCGCCGGATCAAACTCGTCCGCGCCATCGATCGTCAGGTCGATCCGCTCCAGCTCATCAGGCGCGACAAGGCGTATGCCCAGCGAGCGCGCCAGCTTGTCTGTCGCCTCGGACGTTGGCGTGCCGACAATCTTCAGCCCCGCCTTCACGCGCTCCGCCAGCAGGCGCACGAAGATCGCAGCAGTCGAGCCTGTGCCCAGCCCGAGGATCATATCCGGCTCGACGAGTTTCAGCGCCGCCTCTGCGGCGTTCTGCTTCGCGATGTCAGACATGGTCAGGCCCTCTTCCTCGCGGCCTCTTAAGCTGGAATCAGGCTGCGCGACCAGTGCGGCCCAGCGTCAGGTCTTCTCGCCCGTCGCCGCGCGGGCGCCGGCGGTCATCAGGTTCATGAAGCTGTCGGTGGCCTGACCACCCATCGAATACCACTGCTTCAGGTAAAACTCGGGGCTGACCATCTCGATGTTCTGCTCGATGCGCTGCTTCACCGAATTAACCAGCGCCTCGTTGACGGGCCTGATGTCCGGCAGGCCGAGGAAGGCGCGTGCTTCCTCCGGCGAGCATTCAACAGTGATGTTCATCTTCATGTCAGCCTCCTACGCCTTCAGGCGTTATAACGCTATTCCAGCGCTTCCGGAAACTTCGGCAACGAGGCGAAATCCTCCGGCACGTGCTGACGTATGACTTTGGCGCCGCTGGATGCCGCCAGCGCCTCGACCTTGTCCATCGACGCCAGCGTCTGTTCACGGTCGAAATTGAAGGCCGGAACGGTGCGCTTCTCCCGAGCCTCGGCCAGATGCCACATATCGCCGGTCAGCAGCACCTTGCCCGAATTGGCTGTCGTCAGCAGCAGCACGGCATGGCCCGGCGTGTGCCCCGGCGCCTGAACGATGATCGCGGAGCCGTCGCCGAACACGTCATGGTCG
>JAUYSA010000397.1 GCA_030696545.1 Hyphomonadaceae bacterium | reverse complement strand
GCCATCGTGATCGGCCGCTCCAATCTGGTCGGCCGGCCGCTGGTGCAATTGCTGCTCAACGAGAACGCCACGGTGACGATCGCGCATTCGAAGACGGGCAATCTGAAAGAGCTGTGCCGGACGGCGGATATTCTTGTACCGGCGGTGGGCCGGCCCGAGATGGTGCGCGGCGACTGGGTGAAGCCGGGGTCGGCGGTGATCGATGTGGGCATCAATCGCATTCCGGCGCCGGAGAAGGGCGAGGGCAAAACGCGCGTCGTTGGCGATGCGCATTTTGCCGAGTGCCGTGAGGTGGCGGGCTTCATCACGCCGGTGCCGGGCGGCGTCGGGCTGATGACGGTGGCGTGCCTTCTGCGGAATACTGTTCTGGCTGCTTGCGCGCGGCGGGGATGGGTCGTGCCGAAGGAGCTGGAGGCTTGAGGGATACTGGCGTTCGGGGTAGAATTTGCTACTTTCTGCCCGTCCCATCCAGCGTCAGGTTTCATGCCTAGCAAGCTTTCCATATCGGTTACAGACACCCAGTTGCAGGACATCGAGGATGCGCTCGCCACTGGCGAGTATGCGTCTGCGAGCGAAGTCGTTCGCGACGCGATGCGCACCTGGCGGATCAACCGCAAGCTTGGGCAGTTGTGGGATGAGGGTCTCGCAAGCGGCTTCATGAAGCCCGGCACGACGATGGCGGACATCAAGGCCGAAGCCCGGCGGCGCAAAACGGCAGGCAAGTGACGCTTGAGCTTTGCTACACTGTCGAGGCGGGCGAAGACCTGATCAGGATATGGAGCCACGTTGCGGCCGACAGTCCAAGGGCGGCGGGCCGATTGCTCGACACGATCGAAACCAGGTGCGAGAGCCTTCGCGACTTTCCTCTGATGGGCCCGTCGCGAGATGACCTGCGGCCGGGATTCCGCATGCTTGGGGTCGGCGAGTACATCATTGTCTATCGTGCGATGCAGGGGCGGGTTGAGATCGTACGTGTGCTTCATGGAAGGCGTGACCTTGATGACGTTTTCACCGTGACGGAATGAACCTGTTCGACACTCTCTGGGCCAAGCAAGACGGCCGTTGCGCCATCTGTGGCGAGGCGATGCCGCTTGGGCGGTTTGAAGTGCCGCACGCGACCGTGTGGAAGAAGAAGCGGCCGACGTTTGATCACATCAGGCCGAGGGTGAAGGGCGGCGGCGATAAGCCGGAGAACCTTCAGCTGGCGCATGCCGACTGCAACTGGCGCAAGGGCGATGCGTGGCGGCCATAGGTTCGTATTCCCGCTGATGGCGTCAGCGGGGCAGGCGTTCGGATTGGCGCGGGCTTCAGCTGGTGTCGGGCGCGATCAGGCCAGCGTGACAGCGTTTCAGGAAATCGGTGGTGTGGCCGGCGGTTGCGATGTGCGCCGCGCGCCGTGGCGGGTCTGCGTCTGGAAAGGCCTGCCGCATGAGCGTTGGCGCCGTGGCGCATGACGCGTGCAGGCGGCGCGCGGCGCTGGCTATCGCGGCGGCGGGATTGGCGATGACAGCGCTGAGCGCTTCGAGGCGCGCGGCGAGATCAGGCGCGGGGACGGGCTGCGTCCAGGCATCGTGACGGCGGCGCCAGTCGGCAAGGCTTGGCGGAAGGTCGCCCTGCGCTTGCGGTTGCGGCGTTGCACGAGGGCGCGTGGCGGAATGGCTGGCGGGCATCGCGTCACGGCGAGAGAAGGCGCCGCGTTCTTCCGGCGCGCGCCAGTCCGGGTCCTGCCGCGAGGGCCGGACCCAGCGGTCAAGCGGGTTGCGGGCGCGAGGCGTTGCTGCGTGCGCTGTGCGACCCGTGCGGGCAGGCGCGTCGCCAAGGCAGAGCAGCGGATCGGCCGGGAAGGTAAGGTGGCCGTAGGGCTTTGTGCTTCTGCTGGTGCGGGCGTCTGCGCGCGGCGCGGTTTCGCCGACGCCGCGCAGGCGGAAGACGCAGAAGCCGGGGCGGCGTGGTGATGCAGCGACGGTATGCACGCGCGTGGCGGCGCAGGTTCGCGAGGCGCGAGGCGAGGGCGGGGCAACAACGAGCGCGGCGGCGAGGATGAGGCGGCGGATCGCGCCTTCGATGTTCATCAGCCAGATGCTGACGCGCGCACCGTGTTCGCGGCTGATGCCTGTCGTCTTCAGCGCGTCGCGATCGAACATGCCGACAAGCCACGCCACCCAGTCGCACGCCTCGCTCCATAGCGTGCGCACGCGCGGCGGCATGGCCGGCGCGGACGGGTCGCTGAGATGAGGCGTGTCTGCATTCATCCGCACAATATAAGGCCGCCGGAGAGGGCGGGGGCGTGTGTATCGCCATCCTACAGGTGGGGCCTTGATGGGATTGGGAATGTGGCCGGAAAGCTATGCGGGATTCCGCGGAATTGCGGGGCGGTACGTTGCCGAGAAGTGTGCGATGCCTTGCGGGCCGATACACAAAAGATACGATCAGGTTCGATGCGTGTGCCGGGGTGCGGATGAAAAATTTTCCAATCGCATTGAAGCTTGCGGTGCTGGCGGTTGCGGCTTGGATGAGCCCGCCCCATTCAGTCGCTCAGGAAGCCGGCGTCTGGGCGCATCCCAGTGGTTTGTACTGGCTGAATCATGAGGGCGCGGGGTGGAAACCCGGCAAGCCATTTTCGTTTGGCAATCGGCCGGCGATCATCACGTTCGAACCGCGCAAACGCAACGATCGCTTGGGGCGATGTGTCATATTCGAGACCCCGCTGGATTTTCCCCAAGTTGTCGATCAGTCCAGCGCCAATACCGTTATATCGCAATATGCTGCGGATAAATGGGCGGCCCGAATGGGCTATGATCCAGATCATGTGAGACACTCGTCCAATGAGATGGCAGGCGCTTTCCGTGTAGCGACCATGGTCGTCGATTCATCCGCGCCGTCGATGCGTGTTTTCTATCGCGCCTTTATTGTCTTCAAGCCGGATGGCGCCTTGCATCAGGAGCTGTCCTGCAGCGTCGCGCCGAATGCTCGCCCGGCAGACGTGGAGGCAGTGCTCAAGCTTCTGGATTCGCTTCGCTTCAAGGTGGTATCTGAATGATGGTGGCGTCTGGCTTTGCCCTGACTGCTGCTTACGTGAGAACGTGTTCCGATGCCTGCTGATCACGACGCTTATATTGCTCAGGCGCCGGAGGAGCTGCGGCCGTTGCTTTTTCGGTTGCGGGAGCAGCTGGCGCGGGCGTTACCGGATGCCGAAGAGATCATCGCTTACAAGATGCCGGGGTTCAGGATCGGGAAGGCGATCGTCGCGGGGTATGCGGCGTTCAGCAAGCAGTGCGGGCTTTATGTTTCTGCAGCCGCCATCAGCGCGCATGCCGACGCGATTGCCAAGGCGGGGCTGAAGCCGACCAAGACCGGCGTCACCTTTTCGCCGGCCAATCCGATGCCGGATGCGCTCGCCAAAAAACTCGCACTGGCTTCGAGGAAGGCTCAGGGGCTGTGAGCTGAGAGGGCGGAATGCTGCCACAAGCCGGCGGCCAGGACGTTGAGCCGGACGGGCGGGCCAGGTCTTCTGGCGCCTAACCGGAACCACGCACGCGGGTGAGGAAATCGGCGCGTAACTCTTCAGGCGGAACCGTCGCCCGAAGAGTTACGCGGTTTCAGAATGCAGAAGGATCAGTCGTCGTCGCGATCGTCCCGGTCGTCATCGCGGTCGTCGTCCCAGCGATCATCGTCGTCGTCGCGGCCGCGCAGGTTGCGATCATCGTCATCGCGGTCGTGGCTGCGATAGCTGTAGGTGGCGACGCCGCGATCATCGCGCCGGTATTCGCGGAGTTCGTAGCGCGTGTCGCCGCCGCGGCGGTCGATGCGCTGGTCGATGCGGACGTCGCGCACGCCTTCGGATGAGCGTGACTGATTGGACGAGGAGTTCGAGCTGGAATTGCTCGACCGTGGATCGGAACTCGTATTGGTGGAGGTGTTGGTGCTGGTGTTGTTGCTTTGCGCGACGGCGACGCCGGCAACGGCAAGACCGGCGACGAGGCTGGCCGCCAGAAGGAAGGTACGGCTTCTGCGTATCATGTTTTTGCTCCTTTATTATGCGGGCAGCGTGTGAGCCGGGCGGTGAACCCATCCTGAATGGTCCGTTGGGTAAGGCCCGTTACGCTTGTGGTCGCGAGGGCGCCGGGGCGCCTCGAGACGCGCGCTGCGCAGCAAGTTGTGTTCGCGTCCTGCCTTCTCATGGCGAAGACGGGTGGTAAGGTTTTCGCTTCCGGCGGAGGATCCATGCCATGACCGACAAGTCGAAGATTCCGGCTGAGGCCGTTGAGCTCTACACGCGTTTTATCCATGGCGAGATCAGCCGGCGGGCTTTTGTCAGCGGCGTGAAGGGCTTTGCGGTTGCGGGGCTGACCAGCGGGGTGATCATCGAGGCCCTGATGCCGAAATACTCGGAGGCGCAGCAGATCCGCGACGATGACAACCGCATCAAGGCGACGTGGGAGACCGTGCCGTCGCCCGATGGCAATGGCACGATACGCGGCTATCTGGTGCGCCCGTTCAGCGCCGATACGCGCACTGCCACGCCGGCGAAGCTGCCGGGCGTTATCGTCATCCATGAGAACCGGGGGCTGAATCCGCACACAATGGATGTGGCGCGGCGTTTCGCGCTGGAGAATTTCATGGCGTTCGCGCCGGATGCGCTGACCTCGGTGGGTGGTTATCCGGGCGACGATTTCAGGGGAGGCCAGTTGTTCAGCCAGCTCGACCCGGCCAAGCGGACGCGGGACTTCGTGAACGCGGCGCGCTGGTTGAAGGGGCGTGCGGACTGTTCCGGCAAGATTGCCGCGACGGGGTTCTGTTTTGGCGGCGCGCTGTCGAACCAGCTGGCGGCCATCATGGGCGAGGAGCTGGCGGCGGCGGCGCCTTTCTATGGCGCGCAGACGCCGCCTGCTGATGTGCCGAAGATCAAGGCTGCGATCCTGGTCAACCATGGCGCCCTCGATATCAATCTGGCGAACGCCTATCCCGCCCAGATCGCCGAGCTGCAGAAGAACAACATCGTCCACGAGGGGCATCTCTACCCCAACTCGGTGCATGGCTTCTTCAATGACGCAACGCCGGAGCGGTATAACAAGGCGACGGCGGCCGAGGCGTGGACCAACATGATCAACTGGTTCAACAAGTATGCCCGCGCCTAGGGCGGGTTTGCGTACGCGTTTTGTGTTCAGGAGCATTCGATGACCGGCAGCCGTGAGATCCATCTTGTGAGACGTCCGCAGGGTGTGCCGGTGGCGGCGGATTTTGCGTTGGAGCCGGTGGATGTGGCCGCGACTGGCGAGGGCGAGGTGCGGGTGCAGACGCTGATCATGTCAGTCGATCCGTACATGCGGCCGCGGCTGAATGCGGATCAGGCGCTGGGCGTGGCCCTGCTGGGCGGCGGGATCGGACGGGTGGTTGAATCGCGCCATCCGAAGTTCGCGGAGGGCCAGCTGGTGAAGCACTGGGCTGGTTTCCGCGAGGTGTTCGTCAGCAATGGGCAGGGGTTGATGCCGTTGGAGCGCGATCCGGCGTTGCCGCTGTCGGTTTACATGCACGCGCTCGGCGGCACGGGGATCACGGCTTATGGCGGGCTGCTGGAAACCGGCAAGCTGAAGGAGGGCGAGCAGGTGTTCGTCTCGACCGCTGGCGGGGCCGTGGGTTCAGTCGTGGCGCAGATCGCGAAGATCAAGGGCTGCTATGTGGTCGGCTCGACGGGGGCGGACGACAAGGCGAAGTGGCTGCGTGATGAAGCCGGGCTGGATGCGGTGATCAACTACAAGACGCAGGATCTGGCCAAGGCGCTGGAAGCGGCGACGCCCAAGGGGATCGATGTCTATTTCGAGAACGTCGGCGGGGCGCATCTCGATGCCGCGCTGCCGCGCATGAATGTGCATGGGCGCATTCCGGTGTGCGGCATGATCTCGACCTATAATGGCGGCGGCGAGGGCGTGAACGGGCTGTTCAACATGATCTACAAGCGCATCCGGATGGAGGGGTTCGTGGCGACGGACTTCGCGCATCTCAATGCGCAGTTCGTGTCCGACATGACGGGCTGGCTGAAGAGCGGGCAGATCAAATACCAGGAGACGATCCTCGACGGCTTCGCGCGCGCGCCGGAAGGTCTGATCGGGCTATTCGAGGGACGCAATAGCGGGAAGATGCTGATCCGGGTGGCGGAGTAGGGGCGCGGCTGAAATTCGGGGGGCTGCGATGTTTCCTGTCTTGCCTCTTGCGTCCCTGACGGGGTTCGACGTTGCGGCGGTGGTGCTGTTGAGCGTTGTTGTGCCGCTGTATGGCTGGATCGGGCACGGGCGTGACAAGCGGCGCGAGGCAGAGGGGCAGGCGAAGGCGCTGGCAGCGCAGTATCGCGAGGCGCTGATTTTTCTCTGGGGCGCGACGGCTGTTGTGCTGGCGATCTGGATGGGCGCTTCGCGTCCGCTGGCCGGGCTTGGTCTGGATGCGCCGTTCAGCCTGACTTTCTGGGGCGCGATGGGGTTCGCGGTTCTGGCGAGCGCTGCCTATGCCTCGCAGATAGTGATGTTGCGCCGGAGTGCGAAGGCGCGGGCGCAGCTTGTGAAGCAACTGGCCGGGCAGGCGGGCGTGAAGGCGATGTTGCCGACGACGCGGCGGGAGATGGGGTGGTTTCGGGTTGTGGCGTTGAGCGCGGGAGTTGGCGAGGAGATCGTCTTCCGCGGGTTCCTGATCTGGGCGTTTGCGCACTGGATGCCGATATGGGCGGCGGCGGGGTGCGCGCTGGTGGTGTTCACGCTTTCGCATCTCTATCAGGAAAACGTGCGGGCGCTGGCGGGCGTGGCTGTGGCGGGGGCGGTGATGACCGCACTGGTGATGGTGAGCGGGTCGCTTTTTCCGGCGATGTTGCTGCACACGGTGATCGATCTGGCCGGTGGCGAGATGACGTGGCTGGCGCGGCGGGAAGAAGAGCCGGGCTCAGCGTGATGCAGCTGATGCAGGCTGTTTCGTTCGGCAGCGTCGTCGGCTAGCGTGGGCGGGCAAAGGGGAGATTCTGGATGCTGGTTCGTGTTGCGGCTGTGATCGCTGTGGGTGCGGGTGTGCTTGGCGGCGTGGCCAGCGCGCAGGGTATGCTGGAGCAGGCCGAGGCAAAGGTGAAGGCGCTGTCGGTGGAGCTGCAGGCGCATACGGAGGCGGCCAAGGCCGAGGGCGGCAAGGGCACGGCCGCGATGCAGGCGAATGACAGGGCTGGCGCCTGCGCTGGCTTCACGAAGTCCCGCGCGGAGACGCAGACGGTGCTGGGCCTGCTGGCGCAGCAGCGAGAGCAGGTGATGCTGGCGTCGGCGGATGCGGCGACGGCAATCGGCCGCGCGAACAAGATCGACGAGATGTCCGGCACGTGGATGGGGATGGTCTCGCAGCTGGACAAGCGGATCGCGCAGGTTTGCCCGGCCTAGGCCGTATCAGCCTCCGCTGCCGCCGAGGCCGATCCAGCGGCCGGCGGCGGCGACTGTGATCCAGGCGAGGATGGCGAGGATGCCGATGAGGCGGTTGGCGATCGGCGCTGTTTCTGCAGGACGCGTGCGGGTGAATTCCCAGATCAGGAAGAAGCCGACGATGAGGGCGGTGAGGCGCGCGGTGTAGCGGTCGATCTCCATGACGAGGTCATAGTCATCGAGCGCGTTGTGCAGCAGCATGGTCGAGAGGAACATCCACACGATGATGACTGCCGTGATCGCGCCGAGCACGATGCGCGTGCGGTTCGCGCCGAACGCCATGACGATCAGCCACCCGGCGATGGTGATGTGGAGCGTACCGGGCGCGGCGAAGAAGGACGTGGCGAAGATAAGGATCGTGGCGCCCCAGAAGGCGGCGGCGATGGCGGCGAGGATGCGCGCCTGCTGTGTGAGGACGCCGTCGCGGCTGGCGATGGAGCGGATGACGCCGAGGGACAGCATCAGGGCAGGCGCGAGTGCGAGGGTCTTCACGAAGAAGGCGGGCGAGCGATAGACCTTCATCGGGTTGACGGCGACCATGATGAGGCCGGTGATGGCGAGCACGATCAGCGCGCCCCACAGCCATGGGCGCACCGTTTTCTCGATGGAGGATGGCGATACGCTGGTCATGCCGACGCCCATCAGGCGCAGGGCGGGCAGGAGCGTGGCGCCGCCGAGCACGGTGAGGGAGAGGACGTGCAGGCACAGGATGGCCGGCATCGCCCAGCTGGATTCCTTGATCAGCGGGACGGGCCACATCGTGGCGAGGGCGTCGAGCGCGGGCTTGAGCTCTGGCAGGAGAGTCGCGAAATTCATCGTTACTCCTGCGGCTCTGTTGCGGGGGCTTCGGCTGGAGCTTCGGTCGATTCGTCAGCAGCTGGTTCGTCGACGGTTTCCTCGCCGGTCTCTTCTGTCGGCTCCTCGCTGTATTCCTCGGCGGCTTCGTTGGCGGCGCGCATTTCGGATTCGCATTCAGCGAAAGCGTATCCGAGCGAGCCGGGCGGCATGTTCTCGCACTCGAAGAAGACGAAGGCGGTAAGGCGGCCGAAGATGATCACGAAGATCCACGAGGCGAGCGAGACCCCGGCCGCGAGCTTCACTGCGGCGGGCGGGCTGGGGCGGTCATCCCATTCGGCGACGGTCCTGTGGACGCGGAAGTGGAACCAGAAAATGTTCGCGGCGGCGAGGACGAGGAAGATCATCTTCGCGCGGAACCAGACCGAGTGATAATAATGGACCGGGTTCGAGAAGAAGAGAACGAGGCCGGTGAGCATCACCAGCACGAAGCCCGCGATGGTGAGCGGCAGAATCTTGTTGTTCAGCGTCGAGTAGGGGACGTTCCGGAAGGCGAGACCCAACATGCGCAGGTCGACCATCAGGATGGTGCCGGCGAACAGCATGAGGGAGAGGACGTGCGTGCCCTCGGTCAGCGCCCACAGGTGGAGCGAGCCAGCGAGTTGCTGGCTCCATGATGTCGACGGGTCGCCGTCGGTGGCGCCCGGAACATCCTGCAGCCATTGAAGCAGATCGTGAAACAAACCCCGACGCCTCCCCGACGAACGTGTGCCGCCATTGGTTCGGGGGAGCGGGGCGTGTCAAGCACATCCGCCGGGCGGCGCCTTCTCGCTGGTTCACGTGAGGGAGAGGTGGGTATGATCGGAGTCAG